>CAYUVM010000467.1:0-4278 GCA_964447935.1 uncultured Cytophagia bacterium
AAGACACCGAAAGCACGAAGGGGGAAACCTAAATGTATAACGCCAGCGGTTTTTATGTGAAATAGGAAGAGTGGGAGCTCGCGATCCGCGTCAACCGCGCGTTTGTGTCGCGGTTTCCAGCGTCGAAAGATGCGGCGGACATGTTTTATGAAATCGCCAATTTTCATTTGAAGCTCGACGATTTTGCCAATGCCAACCAGGTTTACGGCGAATATGCGGAAAAATTTCCCGAGTCGCCGCGCACCGTCGAAACCTTTTTCCGGCGCGGGGAATATTACGAGAATAATAACGATCGCAATCAGGCGAAGCTCGAGTACGAGAAGGCGCTCGCCAAAAGCCACGCCTTTCGCGCGAGCAAAAAAGAGGCAAACGATTTTTTTGCCGCCGAGGCGCTTTTCCGGCTGACGGAAATTCAATACCGTGAATTTGCCGCGATGCAGTTCAAGCTGCCGGTGGCGCAGATGGAGCTGGATAAAGAACGCAAAAAGAACGCATTGTTGGCGCTGGTCGATCAATACACCCGCGTCGCCGGTTATGGCACGTTGCGCTTGTATGAAGCGACCTATAAAATTGGCGCCGTGTATGAAGAGTTTGCGTCGTCCTGGGCCAAACAGGAAATTCCGGAAGTCGAAGCCAACCGGCGCATCGTCGCCCGCAAGGAAGTTAATCAAACGGCCGCCGAGCTTTATGAGCGCGCCCTGCTGTCGTACAAACATGCGACGCGCGCGTTGACGAAACTGACGGCGCTGTACGCAAATCAAGCGGCGCAAGTTTATGCGACCACCGACACGACGATGTTTGACCGCGCCGGCCGGATCGCGCGCGAAGACACCACGCTGCGCGCCGCGCAACGTTGGATCGAACGCAGCAAATTGAAAATTTCCGAAGTGATTTATGCAATGGCGGAAATCAACCTCGCGTCGGTCGAGCAGCTTCTCGAAGCGCCGGTGCCGGAAAATATGGATCGCGTCACCGTGCTGGAATTTCGCAATCAATTGCTCGGCAAATTGGTGAAACCACTGGTGGGCGAGATTATCAAAGCGCATCAACGCAATTTAGTGGAAGCCGATTCGTTTGCGCTCAACAATCACTGGGTGGAACGCTCGCGGCAGAAAATTGTGACGACGCAAAATCTTCTGGCGCGCGAGTACGCGGCCTTGAGCTGGCGCGCGCTGTCGCAATATAAACTGGATATGATCGATTACAAAATGGCAGTCAATACCGGCGAGGTGCGCGCGCTGGAATTGCGCGAGTCGGCGGCCAACCTGATCGATTTTGGGCGGGCGTTCGCCAAGGCCAGTGTGGAAGCTTATGGCGCGACGTTTGACCGCGCCGCCACAGTCGATTTCAATTCGGAAGATTTGGATAAAACGCAAGACGCAGTATTCGGTTTCGCCTATCGTGTTGCGGCGCATTTGGACTCTTTGGCCAAGGTGGCGAAAAATGAACGCCAGGTTTATGAAAATTTGGTGAAGCAGCCGCCGGCCAACGGCAACGCCATCGCAGGCGGAGCCAACCGCAAAGGCGAGGGTTTGCAGGACGCCGTGATGGCGTTTGAAGATAATTATTACTCGCTCGCTGCCGGCATGACCGAAGTTTTGCAACTGGGTTTTGGATTAACCCAAAAGCACAAGCTCGAAAACGCGTGGTCGGAAAAAATTATTTTGCTGTTGGTGAAAAACGAGCCGGAAAAATACGCCGGTTTGCTCGGGCTGCAAGTCACGCAGCTCAATGTGCCAACCGACGAAACCTGGCAGGCGCGCGCCACCCATCAAGCCGGCTGGACGGACTTGCAGATTAACCCGGCCAGTTGGCAGCCGGCGCAGCAAGTGGGCAAAGGCCAAAGTTTTAGCGGCTACGGCGCCAATCGTTTGTGGTTGATGGTCAGTGATTCCGTGGCGCTGCCGCGTTTGGCCGGAATCGATTCGCTGTTGGCGGATTCGACGCCGGCGCCACCGGCCAAGCCGAGCCGCATGGTTTACTTTCATAAAAATTTTACGGTCGCCGGGTTGCCGGTTTCCGGGCAAATTCAACTGCTGGCGGATGACTCGTTTAATTTGTTTATCAACGGCGAATATGTCGCCGAATTTATCAACCCGGCGCCGGCCAAACCCGCCGTGCAGATTAAAGACGTGTCGAGTTATTTGCGCGCCGGTGATAACGCGATCGCCATCGAAGTGCGCGACACTGACAACAGCGGCGGCGTCCTGGAGGCGGTAATTTTTGCCAAATCGCTGCCGGGCTGGGAGCAACGCGAAGCCGAACTGCGCGCGCGCAAGGAACGGCGGGAAGAGTTGAGAATTTTTGAGCGCGGCGTGTTGCCGAATATTTATTAAAACGCTTCACAAGCATGACGCAATCTTTTCTGTGATGGGAACGATTATGAAAATGAAGACGATGATTTTAGCGGTCATGGTTTGTCTGCCTGCCGTGGGCCTGGCCCAGACGCCGCCACCGCCAGCGCAACCGGCGAAACCCGATACAGTACTGGCGCCGCAAAGCCCGGCGCCGGCCCCGCCGGATACGGCAAAAGCCCCGACCGAAATGGAATTGGAAAGTATTTCCATCGAAGCGATCATTGAAAAACCGAACGTCGATATTATTCCCAAGCGTATGGAGCCGGAATTGGAAGAAGTGGAATTTGTCGAGCGCAGCTTCGAGCGGGAATTGAAAGAAGTGCCGAAAGATATGCTGCTGCTCGAAGACGATCTGGATCGCGTCGCGAAGCTGGAAGGCATTAAAAAGATGCTGGAAAAGAAAAAACAAAAGTCGAATAAATAATGTTGGGGCTGTGTAGGCGGGCATTACCTCAAGTTTTAAGTGTAACAACTAAATTTTTCTTGGAGATTTTTCATGGAAGCTTTTTGGCAAGAATTTTTAAATTCCTTTCGCTGGGAAGACGACGGCTGTACATTTATGTATGCTATCTTGTTGGTCGGCGCCTATGCGTTGTCGATTATTGTGGAACGCGTCCACTTTCTCATGGTGCGCTCGAATATCAACGCGCACCGGTTCATGGCGGAGATTCAGAAATTGGTGCGGGCGGGCGAAGTCAAGCAAGCGCTGGCGCTCTGCGATGCGGCGCCGCATAAAGCGTTGCCGAAAGTGGTCGGCGCCAGTTTGCGCAAAGTGGCGGAAAATTCTCAAGTCGATTTTCGCGCGATTCAGAACAGCGTTGACGAATGCACGCTGGAAGTCATTCCCAGTCTGCAGAAACGCACCAGTTCGCTGGCGATGTTAGCCAATGTGGCGACGCTGCTCGGCCTGATGGGCACGGTTTACGGTTTTATTTTATCGTTCAAAGCCGTATCTGCCGCGGGTATCGATGCCGCCGAAAAAGCCCGCATGTTATCGGCGGGAATTAGCGCTTCCATGACCGCCACCTTGTTGGGTCTGGTGGTGGCGATTCCTTCGATTATGTTTTACACTTTTTTATATAATAAAACGGCGCGCATCATCGACGAAATCGATGAGCACACGGTGAAGCTGATTAATCTCCTCACGGGAAATCGATAAACCATGGCGTTTAGACCTTCTTTGCGCCGGCATCATAAGGAAGTCAGCACGGAGCTTAACCTCAACCCCATGCTGGACATGATGACGGTGTTGATCCCGCTGTTGCTGGCGAACGCCCAATTTGCGCAGATCGGCGAAATTGAGTTGAATCTGCCGCCCGCCACAAGCGGTGTGACCGCAGGCACCGCGGCGTTGCCGAAAGAAACGCAACGCACCCTGGATTTGGTCATTTCGATCACGGATCAGGGCATTTATATTTCGAGCGCCTTAGCGGCGGCGGAAAAGCTGCCGAATCGCAAACCGACGATTGCCGTGCGCGCCGATGGCGAGTATGACTATCAAACGCTTTCCCAGCAGCTTTATGAAATCAAGAAAAAAGCTGGAAACAATTTTGCGGATCCAGAATCCATCGTGATTCAAGCTGAGCCTAAAATCCGCTACCAAACGCTGGTGAGCGTGATGGATGCGGCGCGCAGCATTCGGTTGGGCGAGAAAATTGTTAGCCTTTTTCCCAACGTGGCCTTGAGCGCGGGAGTAATCTAATGCTGCGGCGTGAGCCGCCCGAACCAGTTACCCATGATGAGTTATTTTTGAGCGCTTATGGCTTTTATAACCTCTAAAATCAAAAAGCATCAAACCGAGTTGCCGGAAGCGCGGTTGACTTTGTCTTCGATGCTGGATACGTTTCCGGTTTTGTTGATTTTTTTGCTGCAAATGTATTCGACCGAAGGCCAGTTGATTTCGCCTTCCAAATATCTCTCG
>CAYUVM010000468.1:0-4276 GCA_964447935.1 uncultured Cytophagia bacterium
GTCGCAGGAGGTTTTCTTTTTTACTCAAAAACTATGCCGAACACTATTGATTTTCAATATCAAAAATACAAACGAAAACACGCAAAACCAAATGCAATTTTAATTGAATGATTTCTTCGATGCTGTCACTCACGGCCAGATTGATGAGAATGGTACGCAGAGTCACTCGTATACCTTTGATTTAAAGAAGCAAACGAAAGATTTATCCTTGAGCGAGCATCTTGAGCAAAGATGGGTTTACCGAGGAATATAATCACGCCGGACGAATTCTTGAATCGTTGGGCGCATTGTAGATTTGTATCGGCTTCGCTACTTGCAATCTACACTAAGTACATAGCGCGCGGTAGAATCAAACTGTCGACTCAGGTTTTCCGTAATCCCGACCAAACAGGATAAAGTATATCGTTCCTGCCAATCCAAAGCCAAAAGCGACTAGAAAGTTGGTCGTGGGGGAAGTCATCGCGTTGAAGAAGGGCAAAAGTGTTTGTCCCATGCCTACGGTATCGATGATGAGTTTTGCCGTTGAAGCATCCCAGAGCAATGCGCCGCTAAAAGCGGCTATGGATACGATAATGTCGCGTATGAGGTAGTACACCCCAAACGTCGCCGCTTTTCTATCGCAGGCGAGGACAGGCTCCGGGAAAGCCATATTGCCCGGCGGGTTTTGTAACAAAGTGAAATTATGCTCCCAGAATCGTCCGCTCATTTCTGATGGAGAGAAGATACAAATTCCGAAATGATTTTACAAGAGGTTTTTCTTTGTCACGTTATCACCGCCCCACAACCGCGGTGATATTTCTCTTGCTTTTGGAAACGAATCCGATATATTTTTACTCAGTTATTCCCGCACCCCGACAAGCTTTTGATTAGATCACAAGTAACCCTGATAGGACATTTGGGGCGGTGCATAATCCCGCGATTTTCTTCTTCACGCGCCGGCCGGACAAAAAATAAAAAGTTGCCCGGCGCCTCTTCTGTATAAATTAGGTTGCAATAACGCCGCGTTGCCGGTTGCCGAAATCTTATTCAATCTTCACGGATTCTTAAAACCACGTCGTGTTTTCGTGTGACAGTGAATAGAACACTTTCTTTTGAGTTCACAACATAATCCCCGCCATATGCTGTTGAAACTTAACCCCAAGGAGTGCTTTATGCTGCCGTTGCAACGGTTGTTACGCGAAATCGCAGGATTTTTTTTCGTGGTGTTCATTCCAGTATCACTCGCGGCACAGAATCTGGAAATTCACGTCATCAATGTGGGCTGGGGCGGCGCCGTTCTGGTGAAAGGCCCAAACGGGACCACCGTCCTGATGGACGCCGGTGACACCGGAAAAGGCACAGGAGAAATTGTCCCGTATCTGCAATCCATCGGCATCACACCGGCAGTTGGATTAAACTACACCATCGCCGGCCATCAGCATTGTGATCACATTGGCGGCATGGACGAGGTCATTAATGCCGGCTACAATGTGACCACGAAGAATTATTATAACGGTTCGTCTTATTCATCAAGCTGTGTCACCGGTTGGAACACGGCAGCAGCCACCACCACGGCCGGCGCGCCGGTCGCCATGCCGGTCGGAACCGAGATTCCTTTGGGCAATGGCGCGAAGCTCACCTGTATCGCCCGTAACGGGAGCATTATCGGCGGCGGCACCGTCTCGGTGTCTGATGAGAACGACCGGTCAATTGCTGTGCTGGTGCAGTACGGCGGTTTTGATTTTGTGTGGGCAAGCGATATGGGCGGCGGCAGCATTGACAATTCATGTACCGGGAGATCGACGAGTCAGGTCGATGTTGAATCGTCCGTTATCCAGGCGATTTCACCAGGCGGCGCGGCGCCCAAGATTTCATCGGGCGGGATCGACGTTTTGTACTGCAACCATCACGGCAGCGAAAGCAGCACCAACATGAACTGGATGAACTTTGCCCGCCCCGCCGTCGCTTTAATTTCGACAGGTGCCGGTCAAACCTCGGGATGGGATTTGCCCAGGAAAGATGTTGTTGAGAAGGTGCTTCTTGCGCAGGCGACGTCGTGTATCACCGTGCCGGCCGCGGAGGTGTTTCAGACTGAAGAAGGCAATCCGGCTGGTTCGCTCACCAGTCTTGCCGGATATTGTGTGGGCAATATTACCGTTTCAACGGATGGCATCAGTACCTTCACCGTGTCGGCAGATGGCGCTGTCAACCAAGGGCCGAATGAACTGGCTGCTTCCGGTTTACCGAAAAACTATAATCTTGACGACGTGCCGGATACCACACCGCCTGTCATTTCCAGCGTTGCCTCCGGCAGCATCACCGCGAGCAGCGCCGTGATTACCTGGGCGACGAATGAGCTTTCCAACTCTGCGGTCGACTATGGCTTGACGGTGTCGTATGGAAGCTCAACCTCCGATCCCACGAATGTGACCAGCCACAGCATCACGTTGACGGGGCTGAGCGCGAATACGTTGTATCACTATCGTGTGCAATCAACCGATGGCGCAGGAAACACCGGCTTGTCGGGTGATTTCACTTTCCAAACCACGACCGCACCCGCATCGACGCTCATCGAGTCATTTGCTGATGGAAACTTTACTGCAAATCCGGTTTGGGGCGGGACGACCTCGACCTGGCAAGTGGTGACGAGCAGTGACGTTGCGGCCGGCGCTACGAACTCGAACACGCTGCGCTTGAATGTCACTTCAGCGGTCTCGGGAACGCAGTATTTGCGAACGCAGCGAACGGCCTCTTGGGGAACAGAGCAATCGTGGTCGTTCTGGTTGGGTCGGCGGTCGCAGGCGGCAACAAACGCCAATCATAGCATGGTGTGGCTTTGGGCAAACGAAACCAACTTGACTTCATCGACGGTCGACGGCTATCGTATCCGTTTTGGCGATGATTCCGGCGGTGACAACATCGTGCTGCAACGTGTCACCAACGGCTCAGCCACCGATATTTTAACTTCGTCGGGCACGGTGACCAATGCGCTGACCGACATTGGTTTCATGGTGCGCGTGACGAGAACGAGTTCTTCCGTGTGGACATTGTACACTTCAACGCTGCCGACGTCAAGCGGCGGCGGGGCCGTGGCAACTGCACTCCCCACCGCAGGGAATACGGCAGTGGGCCAGGGGAGCGTGACAAATTCGACCTACACAAATTTTGCTAATGGCTATTTCGGTTTTGCAGCCGTGCATTCCTCCGGTTCCAGCGCTCGCACCGGCGCCGAATATGATCAACTGTATTTCGACACCAGCAGTTCTTCGCCGTTGGGTAAACCGGTGTTTGATGGTCTTGTGCCTGCGGTTGTCGCCGCAACGCCGCCAAGCTTTCAGCTATTTCAAAACTTCCCGAACCCCTTCAATCCGACGACCAAAATTCGTTTTGATTTGACGGATGAGGCCCTGGTCAAACTCCGGGTGTATGATGTGGTTGGCCGCGAGATTGCGCAACTCGTGAATGATCAAAAAGCCGCCGGCGTCCACGAAGTGATTTTTGACGGGGCAACGCTCGCCAACGGAACTTATTACTACCGCCTTGAAATCCAAAGCTTGGCGGATCAACAGCGGAAGTTTGTTGAAGTGAAAAGGATGACGTTGCTCAAATAAGTGTGAATGATCGCCCGAAATGAGTAACGAACAGCCCCGGCTTATTTCAGTCGGGGCTGTTCCTCTATCGAAAAGAGTTGGCTGAGTCGAGATAACTCGACGCTGCCACACTTGCGTTTAGATTGGCTGAGTACTTCAATAGATTTGAAGAATTTTAACGTAAGAATATCACAAAGATTTTCAAACCGTTCTCCAAAACAAGGGCTTAAGCTTAAAAACAGCGTATCGCCGTCGGTCTCATAACCCAAAGGTCGGAGGTTCGAATCCTCCCCCGCTACTCTTGTAAATAGTTGATTTTGTAGAGAAAGGGAATCTTAAAGATTCCCTTTTTTATTTTGTCCCTGGGACAAATGTGGACAATCGTGGACAAGAAATGACGTAAAAATAGCGTAAAGAATTTTTGCTCCTTCACTTCGCCCTTCTTCCCAGTTCAACTTTAAAATCCCCCTGTTTTTTAGCTGAACTGTTGCTCTCAATCAATTATCGGTGGCGGGTCAAATCACGAAACAGCAAGCGCCAAAAATCATCAAAAATGGTATAGTGCAACTCGCGTTCTTCTGTTAAATTTCACCAAAATTACGCCAGAAAATTAAATTATGCGCTACCAACTTTAAGAAGAAATATTAAAAAATTTTTGTAGAAGCTCGATAGAAATGTCATGGTTTTGTCCACAATAGAAATGTCAG
>CAYUVM010000469.1:0-4274 GCA_964447935.1 uncultured Cytophagia bacterium
CCGCAAGATTTCACGCAGCGCGTGGTGACGTTCGGCGCTTACGCGGGGTTGATGCTGTCGCTTGATTGGCGTCTAGGGCTGATCGCGCTCAGCACGGCGCCGTTGATTAATCTGTTGACGAAATAATTTAGCGCCGGCATGAAAAAATTTATGAAACGAGCGCGAAAACGCGCCGGCGAAGTCGCCACCATCATTGCTGAAAATATCGCCACGATGGCGATTGTGCAGGCGTATGGCCGCGAAGACAGCGAACGGGCTCGACTGGTCAAATCTAATGCTGATGATACCACGGCGCAATTGCAGGCGCTGCGCATGCACCAGACTTATAGCCGGCTCACCGATTTTCTCGTGGTGTTGAGCACCGCCGGCGTGCTTTATTGGGGCAGCAAATATGCGTTCAACGGCGATATTACCCCCGGAACCCTCGTCGTGTTCGTCGCTTACATGCGCGATGTGATGGGGTCGTTTGAAAAATTTAGCGGTTTGTTTCTCGGCTTGGCGAAATCGCAGATCTCAGTCGATCGTTTGCTCGAACTCGTCGAAAGTGAAATGGTGATGCAGGACGAGCCGGATGCGGTCGCGGCGCCGGCGCTGCAGGGACGCATTGAGTTTAAAAATGTCAGTTTTGCTTACAAACCAGGGCACGAGGTTTTAAAAAACCTTAACTTCAATGTTGCGCCCGGTGATACTGTGGCGTTAGTCGGCCACAGTGGCGCCGGCAAATCGACGCTGATCAGCTTGTTGCTGCGTTTTTACGATCCGCAACAAGGAGAAATTTTAATTGATGGCGAAAACATTCGCCGCTTCACCCTCAAATCTTTGCGACAACAAATAACGATTCTGCTGCAAGACGCCAAATTGTTCCGCCAGACCGTGCACGAGAATATCGCTTTTGGCAAAGCCGGCGCCACCAATGAAGAAGTCGTCGCCGCCGCAAAACTGGCGGAAGCACATGATTTTATCGAGCCTATGCCGGAAGGCTATGAATCCATGATGCACGAAGGCGGCGAAAATCTTTCCGGCGGCCAGCGCCAGCGCATCAATATTGCGCGCGCCGTGATTCGCAATACGCCGATCATTATTTTGGATGAGCCCACGACCGGGTTGGATGCGCGTGCTGAAGCCAAAATCAACACCGCCATTCATCGTCTGACGCGGGGCCGGACGACATTCATCATCGCGCACAAGTTTTCAACGATTCTCAACGCCGACAAAATTCTTCTGCTGGAAGATGGGCAACTGGCACATCAAGGCACGCATGAACAACTCTTGCGCCAAAGCCCGCAATACCGCGCGCTTTATGAATTGCAGTACGGTTGGCAACAAAAACTGGCTCCCGGCGAAACCACCGTCGGCGACAACAACGGGCATATTGAGCCGGCGGCCGTGGCGATGAATTCGTAGCACAATTTTCTAATTGCAATAAAATTCATTTTAAATTTTTAATTGAAAATTTAAAATGTTCTGAAAAAGTTTGCCGGCAGCACAGTTTCTGTAGAATAATACCTTGGCTATATTCAGAAAAGATATGAAAGGTCGCAGGCCGAAGAAAGCTCGTAACGAAAAAAGAAATCTCGATAACGAGCGTATCAGCTATAAAATATTGCTCCGGGTTTATAAGGTTTTTGGGAATCACTACAAAAATCACTGGAAGCAATTGACGGTGGCATATCTCGGTCTGCTGCTGACCGTCGCCTTTGGTCTGTTGGTGCCCTGGCCGATGAAGCTGATTCTGGATCATGTGATTTTAAAAACCCCCTTGCCAGAAAAGGCCGCATTTATAACGAATTGGTTCGGCTCGGCGCCGTTGACCTTGCTCTTGATTCTCGTGCTGTCGTTTATTGTTCTGCATGTCATCGATAGCTTCGTGTCCTACTATTTCAAAGTAGGCATGGTGATGGTCTCGATCAAAATTCGCCGGGAAATTCGTGAGCGCGTTTTTGCGCACATGCAAAGGCTGTCGATGGCTTTTCATGAATCCTATCGCTCCGGCGATTTGATCTTTCGGATGATGTCGGATTTACGCGAGTTGCCAACGATTCTGCTCAATGTGCCGCAGAATTTCGTCTATCGTATTTTTACCATCGGTGCGCATGTCGGCATCATGTGGCTGATGAGCCCGCAACTGGCGCTCGTCGCTTTTAGCGTCATCCCGCTAATGTATTATTTTAACCGGCGCATCGGAACCAAAGTGCAACGGGCCACGAAAAAGAAACGCAATACCGAGAGTAATATTGCCTCGATTATTTCTGAGAACGCCACGGGCATGGCGCTGGTGCAGGCCTATGGTCGCGAAGATTTGCTGCAATCGCGGTTTGCCGACGAGAATCGGCAGAGCCTCGAATCGACGCTTACTGCCACACGACTCTCTAAGGTTTTTAGCCGCATTAGCGATACACTCGTTGCATTTGGTACCTGCGGCGTTGCCTATTATGGCGGCAGCCTTGCACTCGACGGTGTGATTACACCAGGCACGCTGGTATTATTCGTGTCGTATTTGAAAAAACTGTACAGCCCGTTAGATAAATTTTCTGACATGCTGCTTGATCTGACGCGGTCGCAAGTCACGGCCGAACGAGTTTTAGAACTGGTCGATTGCGACCTAATCGTGCAGGATTCACCGAATGCGAGTTTGGCCCCGGTGTTTAGAGGCCGTGTCGAGTTTCGTAATGTCAGCTTTGGTTATAAAAAAGACGTCACTGTTTTGAAGAATTTGAATTTTGTCGTCAGCCCCGGCGAAACCATCGCACTGGTCGGCCATAGCGGCGCCGGCAAATCCACGCTCACCAGTCTGTTGCTCCGGTTTTATGATCCGCAGCAGGGGCAGATTTTGATTGACGATAGTGATCTCCGCGATTACCAGCTAAAATCGCTGCGCGCACAGTTAACCGTTGTGATGCAGAACGCGAAGCTGCTCAATAAAACTGTCAAGGAAAACATCGCTTTTGGCAAAACCGGCGCAACGGATGACGAGATTGTTCATGCCGCTCAACTCGCGCAAGCACACGATTTCATCATGGAAATGCCCGAAGGCTATGAGACGAGGATTTTGCAGGGCGGGGAAAATCTTTCCGGTGGCCAGAAGCAGCGTCTCAATATCGCCCGCGCTGTTATTCGCAATTCCGCGATCGTGATTCTCGACGAACCGGCGACGGCGCTCGATGCAAAAGCCGAAGTGAAAATTCATGCCGCGTTGGAAGAGTTGACGAAAGGCAAAACGACATTCATCATCGCGCATCGTTTTTCGACAATAGCCCACGCCGACAAAATTTTGGTGTTGAACGAAGGCCAACTCGTTGGCTTCGGCACCCATGAGCAGTTGATGCAAACTTGCGAACATTATCGCGAGTTGTACGAATTGCAAACGGCCCGTGTTCTGCCGGTTGACGACGCCAGCGATGAGGTTAATAAAAGTGATCGGCGGTTGGCCAAAGCCATCGCCGCGGAAAGCGCGCAATCTTTTGATACAGAGTTGGCCTACTGACGGCATTAAAAGGGAAAGAAGCTGTATCTGATGGCGAAGTTGAGCAACATTCCGGCTGACTGTGAGTTTCCGCAATTGTTTGAAATTGCCGATCCGGTTAAGCTCGTGGCGAAACTCAATCAACATCTCGGGCCGGCTTTCGCCGCGCGGGAAATGCAGGTCACTGATTGCGCAATCGATCAATTAAATTACCGCCCGGGCGCCGCTTGCGTGGTTTTGTTCTCGGCGCGCATTGTGGATCGCAGCCAACATGAACTTGGCCGGCAAAGTTTTTATGGCAAGCTTTTTCGGAAGCCGCGAGTGATGGCCAATACAATCAAGCGGCAGCAAAATCGGGCGTGGGTGCAACCACGATTTGGCGCGGCGATGGTTCATATTCCGGATTGGGCAATGCTGTTGTGGGCCTATCCGAATGACCCGCGCCTGCCGGGGTTGGCGCGGATGAGCAATCCCGAAATGGTGTTGGCCGAAGCTCAGGCGGCACCAAAAAAATTTGGCCTAACCCAGCCGCCAGTGGCGATCACTGCAGAACAGACAAAATATGTTCCCGGGATGCGTTGCGGCTATATTTATCGCATGACCCTTGCCGACGGTTCGGTGCACGCGGTTTATGGTAAAACCTACGAGTTTGATGACGGCGAAAGCGCCTTTGGTTTGATGCAGCAAATTTGGCAAAGCGCAGCTTGCCAGCGCGGCGATTATATTTTGCCACAGCCATACAGTTACGATCCCTGGATGAAAGTCCATTGGCAGGAAGCCATCGCCGCCGAACCCTTCGCAAAAATCGCCG
>CAYUVM010000470.1:0-4269 GCA_964447935.1 uncultured Cytophagia bacterium
TAAAAAGAGCCAATAAAATCGGGGCTAAAACACCAAGTCAGAAAGTTGATTTACTCTTTCTCAAATCTAAGATTTCGTAGTAACACCTTTAGGCGTCGAATATGAAAACTCAAAAATTTTAACTCCCGCAAGATAGCGCCTGCAGGCGCTACTACGAACCATTACCAATAAAATGGTTTAATATTATTGCGTTCTTTCGGCTCCGCTTCCAGCGCGCGCTTGAGAGCAAGGCGCGCCTTGTCGATGGTTTCATCGATATCAGCAGGTTTGTGCGAGTAAGAAATAAACCAACGCAGAATCGCAAAAATGCCTTCACGAAAAAGTTCGCGAAACCACAAAAATTCCAGCCGCGCGTTTAGATCAGCATCCGGGGTATTGAACTTGAGAAACGGTGCCGGTGGCAAACCGGCAGCATACGCTTCAATGCCGCAGTCGTGGGCGATCCGGTTAAAACCTTCCATCAAGCGCCGGCCCATGGCCCAAATGTGTTCATGAACTTTCTCGCGCTGCATAATTTTGATCGTCGCCATCGCCGCAGCAATCGACAGCGTCTCGCCGGCATACGTTGTCGTGAGTTTAAACTTATTCAGTTGCTCCATAAATTGCCGTTTGCCGAGAAAAGTCGAAAGCGGATAGCCATTGGCCAGCGCTTTTGCGTAACTCGCCAAATCGGCGTCGACGCCATAATACTCCTGCGCGCCACCGAGCGCCAAACGAAAACCAGTGAGCACTTCATCGAGAATCAGCAAGATGCCGTATTCTTTGGTCAGCTTGCGCAAATGCCAAATGTAATCGCCGCTGGTGTCTTCATTGAGATCATACGGCACAGCAATCACGCAGGCCAGTTGTTCGTTGTATTGGCGAATGAGTTTTTCCGCCATTTCCAGATTTCCCCACGGCGCGATTTTGACATAATCTTTAATCACCACGGGCACGCCGTTGTTGGGGCTATCCTCGGTCGCGAACCAATCGGGATAACCGTGATAACCGCTCATCACGATCATCGCGCGTTTCGTGTAAGCGCGGGCGATGCGAATATTACAGAGATTCGCGTCTTCGCCGGTTTTCATGAAACGGCACATGTCGGCATTCGGCACGACGTCGTGAAGAAGCTGCGCCAGTTCCAACTCGCTCGGACTTGCCATGCTAAACAGTACGCCTTTTTGCATTTGCGCCCGCACGGCGTCATCGACTTCATCATAACCATAACCCAACGTCACCGGGCCGAGCGCAAGGCGATAGTCGAGGTATTCTTTTCCTTCCATATCCCAAATGCGACAGCCCTTGCCGCGTTCGATAAATTTCGGCATCACCTCATCAAAAAACGGATAAGGCCGTTTGGCGTTGGTTTGCGTACCCCACGGAATGCGCTGCAGCGCTTCCTGAAAATGTTGATCGGACAGTTTCATACGGTTTTCAGTGATCTGTTTTCAGTAATCAATTTTGAACAAAAACTTGTATTGCATATCACTACCAGCAACAAGCGCGCAGCAGCCAGTACCGAGCAGCTTACGCCCCAATTTTCATAATGAATCCATACAGCCAAATAATCACGCCGATGATCAACCAGCAAATAATAAAACCATAAATATCCGTTTTCGTCGGTTTTGCAAACTCCCAATCCGTGTTGGGAAAAAGCTTGTCGCGCTCGACCAACGCCGGATCATCAACGGCGGCTTGCACACGGCGCGCATCTTCAGCGTGATCGGCGACGACCGGCGTGTGCACAGCGGCATAAAACTCGCGCAGCACTTTTTCCGAATTGCGCTTGGTAAAGAGGCTCACGCCCAATAACACCAGAAATGGAAAAATAATATCAAAAACAAAAGAGGCCGTCAAGACTTGCGGTTTGTTCATTTGCGTAAAATCAATGCCCAGCCGCGAGAGCAAATAAACTTGGGTGCGGAACGCGCCCTGTCCCACCCACGGTGAATTCGGGTCTTCGGGATTTTTTCGCACGACGGTTTCAAAAAAAATCCCGACTGCCGGCGCAGTTTTGGTTTTCTCGATCAATTGGCCGACCTGCTGCGCGCGACCGGCAGCGACGTCTTCTTCAATGGCTTTCGCTTGCACGGTCTGCGTCCGCGCCTGCGTTTGCACGGTCAGCGCCGGATTTTCACGATTGTTGTTCAGAAGCGGAACGACGTTCGGCAGGACAATCGTGATCAAAACCGTCACGACCATTTGCGTCGCGACCGCTGCCGTGGTCAGGCGTCGCCAAAAATACACCAGCCACATCGCCGGGCCGATCGTGGTCAACACCGAAAGCAGATAGCGAAAAATAGTAAACACATCGCCGACTTGCATCGAAAAATAAACCGTGCCCGACAACCCCAAAATGATAATCGACCGCCCAAGCAACACTTGCGTTTTTTCGCTGACGTTAGGCCGGAATGGCAGCAAGACATTTTTGACGAATGCCGCGCTCCATTCTAAACTTTGCGAACTGGCCTGATCCATGTTGGCGGAAAAAATCGAGGCAATCATGAGACCCATAAAACCGGCGCCTAACAACTCGCGCGTCATCAGGCCCCAAATATTGGTGGGATCAGAAAGGCGGCCGGCATAAAGGCCAAGCGCGATCAAACCGGTCAAAGCCCAACCAATCATCATGAAACGTTTGGCAAATGAGCCGAAGACGAAACCCATGCGCGCAGCATCGTCATCTTTGGCCGAGCCGCCAATGGTGAATTGGCGCGGGGCATTGACGACGAGATTAACTGTCACCGCGGCAGCAACATAATACCAAGTGTATTCGCTCGTCACATCCGAGCCGAAGAGAGAAAAATACTCCGCTGGGACTTTCGCGTGCAAACCGGCAAAACCGCCGAGCGCTTTCAAACCTGCAGGGATTAAAGCGAGTGAAAGAAAAACGAGCATCACACCTTGAATCACATCGGTGACGGCGATGGCCAACAAGCCGCCCATGATGGTGTAGGCGCAAATGATCACCGCGTAAAAAACGTAGAACCACGGCAGGCTCAAATATGAAATGTACGATTGCAATTCGCCGCGTTTGGATTTTTCGCGCAGGAAATTCATGCGCTCTTGCTCCGCCGTGTCTAACACGGAAAAACTCGATTTTTTTTCCAACGTTTGCAGCTCGCGAAATTCCTGCACGCTTTGCTGCTCAACTGCGGAGTATTCGCTTTCCGGCTTCACCATCATCGCTTGCAGGGTTTTGCCGGTGAGCAAAAATCCGAGCGTGCCGCCGTAGACGGTGCTGGCAATCAAACAAACGGTGAATAAACCGGCGAGAAAACGGCTTTCAAAACGATGGATATAAATATCACCATTGGAAATATAACGCGCGCGGCGCTGGAGCACGGCGGTGTACAACCACTGAAAGGGCGTGTGAAAGAGCACGAGATTTTGAAACCACATGCCCTGCAGGCCTTGCCGATAAATTTCCCGCGCCACCCCGGAAGCCTGATCGGCGCTGGTGATGTTGCCGAAATTGAGAAACGTGTTCAACACCTTCCCGAGACTTCTGCCGCCCTGATAAAAATCCGTGGTGTTTTTGATTTTCGCCGTCGCCCATTTGCCGATCCAGATAATGCCGGCGAAATAACCGGCGAGAATGATCCAGTCGATGAGATGTAGACCGAGAAAGTGCATGTGATCTCCACAGCGCGGATGAAAAAACTTTAAAGCTGTAAGGGTAATCGGGTTTTTCGAATCCGACGGACGCAGTCGTCCGGGTAGTTTCTAAGCCAAACTTGAGAGGAGCGAACAACACTTTTCAGATAAATTTAAATCTAAAAGCACTCAGCCGGAAGTCAATATGCAACGCCGAAATTTGAATGGCAAGGATTATTTGTGACGCGATAATTTTTGCAGAAAACTTGCAAATGAGGTGAGATGGAATTATCTTATGCGAGTACAAAAGCAAAGGAGTGCCCATGTTTGCAAGAGATCTTCCCGCGTTCGAAGCGGCGTTTCGCGCCGATGGTTTGGATTCTTCCGGCCGCCGTCACACATTGTCGCCGCTGGCGGTGCCGATTCCGAACGAGAATCGCAATCTGAATGTTGTGCGTTTGAAACCGGTGGATGGAATGGAGACCTATTACACCGCCGAGGCCTTCCCAAAAGAGCGTATCGTTTTGCATTTTACGACGGGCTATATTCGCGGCGATGTTTGGATGCTGACCAAGCCGAAACCCGATCCGTCCACGCGCGTTTCGGTGGCGTTCATTGTGGCGCGGGACGGCAACATTTATAATTTGTTCGACTCGCGTTATTGGGCCTATCATCTCGGCCCGACCGCGG
>CAYUVM010000471.1:0-4263 GCA_964447935.1 uncultured Cytophagia bacterium
TTTCAGCGGCTGGGCATTGGCGTCGGCAACCGCGGTGACTTTGAGAATTTCCGCGTCCAACTCGCATTGATCGAACCTCTCCACATAGGGCGTGAGCGAGATGGCAGCTTCGCCCCAGAATGTTTTTTGTTCTTCATCAAACTTGAGTTTGAGGCGATAATGGGTGACATCATAATCGCGGCTGCGCTCGGCGCGGCGCGGACGGCTGAAGACGTCGATTTTTTGAGGCAATGCCGACTCGGTGCAGCAAATAATCAGTAAAATAAAAAATAATTTTGACATAAATTGAAATTATAAAATGGCGGCAAAGAAGCTTTGAACGCGGATTACGCGAATGACACGGATTTTCACAGATTTTTATTTTGGGCTTTATCCGCGGCATCCGCGTTCAAAAACCGGATTTACCTTTTCGACGGTTTAATCAACGCTTCCGGCATCGCGGGGCGCATTTGCAGCACGCCTTTTTCCTGCATCGTTTTTTCAATATCAGCTAATTCCGCCGGAATGAAATCGGTAAAATTCTCGACGCCGGTTTCGGTGACCACCACGACATCTTCCATACGCACGTAAAGTTTTTCCTCTTGCACCCAAATCATCGGGTCAATCGAGAAAACCGTTCCCGGTTGAATCGGCGTGCGCGTATAAACGCCAACGTCGTGTACCGCCATGCCCACCGGGTGCGAGAGATGGCCACGAAATTTCAGCGCGTCGCGGCAGGCTTTCTCGTAAATCGGCTTGGAGAATTTCGTCGCGTTGAAAATTTTTTCCATTTCTGCCGCGGTTTCATCCATAATTTGCGCGGCGGTGACGTTGGGGCGAATGTATTTGAGCAGCGCGTTGCGATAGGCGAGAATGAAGCCGCACAATTCGCGCTGCGCCAGCGTGAATTTGCCGTTGACCGGCCACATGCGCGCGATGTCGCTGGTGTAATAGCGATAATCCGGCGCGTAATCCATCAACACGAGATCGCCATCCTGCAGCGCGTCGGTGTTGTGAAAATAATGCCCCATCCACGCGTTCTTGCCGCCGGCGGTGATCGACGGATAACCTTCGCGGCGCGCGCCGTTGATTTGAAAAATATAGCGCGCCGCGGCATCGAGCTGATATTCAAACGCGCCTGGTTCGGAGCAACGCATTGCTTCCATAATTCCAAGTCCAGCGATTTGTGAGGCCCGGCGAATCAAAGCGACCTCAGCCGGACTCTTGACGAGGCGCATCTCATCCAGAATTGGCGAGAGATCGCGAATTTCAAATTGCGGATAGCGCGTGCGCAAGAGATGAACGAAATGTCCCTCGCGCGACGGCCGGCCATCCCATGGGTCGGAAGCGATGCCGGCATTGCCGCTCAACGATTCGTCACGGCTGTCGGCTTCGGTTTCGGTTGGACTCATCGGGGTGTAAAGCACCGGCGCGGGCAAACGCACGAGGCCGCCCCAAATCCAATCGCGCGGCATCAACTCCAGGCCGCGAACGTTATCGACGCCGGTGAGTTTTTTGAGCAGTTCCGCATCTTCGGCGGTGAGCAATTTCCCTTCGTTGCGCTCGCGCGCCTCATCGCGATGCGGCAAATAAAGCGTGGTTTTGCGGCTGCGCCCGTCGAGCAAAATGTACGCGTGCGGCGTTTCCAAACCGCAGAGATAATAAAACTCGTTGGATTGACGAAACACCTTGAAGCCGTCTACTGCGGGCGCGCCCTGCACGACGGCGATGGCCTGATTGCCGATTTTATCATAAACTTTATTCCGCCGGGCGGCAAATTCTGCCGGTGAAAAATCGGTTTGATAATGCACGTTGTCTTGCGCCAATACTGCAAAAGCAAAACCCCAAAATGCAATGACACACCATCGTTTTTTCATCATCGTTCCTTTTTATTGTTAACATTCGATCACATTCACCGCCAAACCGCCTTGCGAGGTTTCCTTGTATTTCGTTTTCATGTCTGCGCCGGTTTGCCGCATGGTGGCAATGACTTGATCGAGTGAGACTTTGTGCGTTCCATCGCTTTTCATCGCCATGCGCGCGGCGTTGATGGCTTTCACGGCGCCCATCGCGTTGCGCTCAATGCAGGGAATTTGCACAAGTCCGCCGACCGGATCGCAGGTCAAACCAAGATTGTGCTCCATACCGATTTCCGCAGCATTTTCAACTTGTTCATTGGAGCCGCCCAGCGCCGCAGCGAGGCCGGCGGCGGCCATCGAGCACGCCACACCCACTTCGCCCTGGCAGCCAACTTCGGCGCCGGAGATCGAAGCATTTTGTTTGTAAAGTTTTCCCATCGCGCCGGCCGTGAGAAAAAATCGAACAATGCCTTCGTCAGTTGGATTAGCTGAGAGCCGCTGGTAATAATGCAGCACCGCCGGAATGATACCGGCCGCACCATTCGTCGGAGCGGTCACGACCCGCCCGCCCGCAGCATTCTCCTCATTTACCGCGAGCGCATAAAGATTCACCCAATCCATCACACTGAGTGGATCGCGCAGCGTTTTTTCCGGGTTCATCGTTAAGTCCCGATAAAGTTCCGGTGCGCGGCGTTTCACCTTTAAGACACCCGGCAAAATTCCTTCCTGCCGCAGGCCGCGCTGCACGCAATCTTGCATGACCTGCCAAATTTGAAATATTTTTTCGCGAATTGCCGCTTCCGGTCGCCAACATTTTTCATTTTCCATGACCAGTTGGTGAATCGCCAGGCCGTGCCCGCGCCCGAGTTGCAAAAGATCATCGCCGCTATTGAATGGAAACGGAATCGGCCGCGCTTCCGGAGATGCTGCTGCCGCCATGGCTTCTTTTTCATCAACCACAAAACCGCCGCCCACTGAGTAATAAACTTCTTTTCGCAAAAGTTTATCATCGGCATCCCATGCCATAAATCGCATGCCATTGGGATGCAGCGGCAAAGAGTTGTTATAATGGAAAACAAGATATTTCTGTTCCTCAAACCTAATTTCGTGCTTGCCCAACAGCGCCAGGCAATTGGAGTTTCTAATTTTTGCCAGCCGGGCGTCGATTTGATCGGGATCAATCTGATCGGGCCTCTCGCCTTCCAAGCCGAGCAAAATCGCGCGATCGGTGCCGTGCCCTTTACCGGTGAGTGCCAGCGAGCCGAACAGCTCGGCTTGCAAAATCTTGGTTTGTTGCAGCAAATGATTGGCATGCAGCGTTTCCACGAAGCGAAGCGCGGCCTTCATCGGACCGACGGTGTGTGAACTGGAGGGGCCGATGCCGATTTTAAATAAATCGAAAACGCTAATTTCGGACATGATGGAACCGCAAAATTTGTTAGGGGAAGTCGGACTTGCGCTCAAAAAGTTTACGAAACAAGAGAATTGCCGAACGCAAATCCGGCTTCATCTTTCATGAAATGTTTTTTGCAAGTATTCTTGGACAACCAAAATATCGGATTGCAAGGTTAAATCCGGCACTGGCTCGGCGCGAGGAATCGTGAATACCGCGTGTGGATTTTTTTCAACCATAATTTTGACCGCGGCAGGCAATTCTTTCTCTTCACGGATTGGATGCAGCGGCACGGTTTCGAGGCAGGGTAAAATTTGATCATACGCCAGGCGGAAAATGTTCATGCTGACGCCGATGCGTCCTTCAACCGCGACGCTGTCCATTTCCTCCGGCGAAGGTTTCTCAATAATATCGCTCAAATAACCGCGCGAATTTTTTTTGAGAACGGCGAACGCCGAAATCCGTTCCGGCGAAAATTGCAGCGCGGCGCGATCATAATCAATCATCGCATTCGCATGTGGCGCCTCCAGCATTAACCGCAGCGCTTCGGCAGAATACAAATTGTCGCTATTGCAAACCGTAAAACATTCCCCGTGCCATTCAGGTGTAGCTTTGAGCGCATGCCACAATGCATCGGCGGTGCCCAGTGGCCGGGTACGGCCGGCGGGAATCGGTTGCCGCACATAGTTAATCTTCAAATTGGCAAATTGCGCGGCGCCGCGTCCATTCTCATAATACGTTCGAATCGAATCATCTTTTTCACCAATTAAAATGACTACATGCCGATAACCGGCGACGGCGATATTGTGAAGCAGATAATCCAAAAATGGGCGATGCTCGCCGCCAACACCGATCATGGATTTGGATTTCTCTTCCGCATCGCGGCGCAACACCGGATCAAGTTGCGCCGAAGCCGGCTGTGCCTTTTTCATTCGCGAAGAAACGCCGCCGGCAAGAATGACGATATTTTGATGCATGCACAAAATGAGGGTTGCTTAAAAACGCCCTTAGCCATTCAGGTCTATATTAAAA
>CAYUVM010000472.1:0-4261 GCA_964447935.1 uncultured Cytophagia bacterium
GTTTGCGACCTTAAAAGAACTGGCGACGTTGTTGCAAAACGATCTCTCGTTGAATTTATCCATTGAATGTCACGTTTTTGAATTTGACGATAGCGGCAACAATAATCGGCTGTCGCAGCAGCGCGCCGAAGCGATCCGCGAAATGTTATTCCGTTATTACAAAAGCGATCGTGATCGTCTCCGCACGAAAGGGTGGGGCAACGCCAAGCCGTTGCATGATCTTGATACGGTTGACGGCCGTGGCGCCAATACGCGCGTGGAGTTTGTGAAGAAATAACTGGTTGCTGTTCAGCGAGTATATTTTTCGCCACATGAAAACAAAAAACGCTACCATTTTTGCTCTGCTCGGCTGGTTGCAGATTACATTAAATTCGAGCTTCGCGCAAGAGCCGCCGCCCTCCATTCACGAGTTGATGCTGGCGGCGCATCGTGATGTAGCGCCCGTGGTGCTGCAAAAAGTCTCAGCAATCATTCCTTTGCAAAACCGGGTGGCCGGGCTTTCACATCAGGTTTATGGCTATTTGCCGTATTGGTCAAGCTATGCGGCGCTTGATTACAGTCTGCTTTCCACCATCGCTTTTTTCAGCATCGAAATCGATGGCAATGGCAACATCACCAATCGCCACGGCTGGCCGAACGCCGATCTCATCAATCGCGCCCACAGTCGCGGCGTGCGGGTTGATCTGGTGGCGACATTATTTGACGACAATGCGATTCATAACGTGATTGCCAATAGCACGGCGCGGGAGCGTTTCATGACCAACGCCATCGCCGAAGTAAACCGCGGCGCCGACGGTTTAAATATTGATTTTGAATTTTCACCGTCCGCCGATCGTGATTTGTGGACGGCTTTTATGAATGAGTTGGCGCTGCGATTAAAAGCCGCGCTTCCGAATGCGCAACTCAGCATGGCCGTGCCGGCAGTCAATTGGTCGGAGCGCTACGACCGCAATGCATTGGCGCGCATTTGCGATGTGCTGTTCATTATGGGGTACGATTATTATTGGAGCGGCTCGCCGAATGCCGGACCGGTTGCACCTCTTACCGGCGGCACTTACAATGTCACCAACTCGGTGAATGATTATCTCACCGCCACGTTCAACAATCGCAGCAAATTAGTTTTGGGCTGCGCTTACTTTGGCATCGATTGGCCGACGACTTCGGATCAACCGCTCGCCGCGACAACCAGCACGGGCACGGCACGTTTTTATGCCGCTGCTGAAGTCATGGCGGCGCAATATGGCAAGCTCTTGTATACACCCGGTCAAGTGCCGTGGTTCAAATATCAAAACACCAGTTGGCGGCAATGTTATTATGACGACGCCGCAAGCTTGAGCAAAAAATACGATTTCGCAAAACAGAAAAGTCTTGCCGGCGTGGGAATGTGGGCGCTCGGTTATGATGAAGGTCGCCCCGAGCTTTGGCAAGCTTTGCGAACAGCGTTTGCCAGTGGCGGCACGGTACCTCCCCCGACGCCGACGGATTTTTGGATTACCGCGCGCGATGCCAGCTCGGCGCAGGTCAATGTCGACAGCACGATTTCCGCGACCAGCTATCTTTTTTATCATTCCACCGACGGTGTGAATTTCGATAACGGCGTGTTCTCGGCTTCGCCCAATTTTGTGGCGACGAATTTGACGCCGGGCATGGCGCATTATTTTCGTGTGCGCGCCGTAAATGCCGCCGGCCAAAGCGAGTTGACCGAAGTGCTCGGCGTCGTGGTTGGCAGGCCGAGAGGCATTCTTGTCGTCAATGGCTTTGATCGCGTGACCGGAACAATTAACACGCGCGATTTCATCCGGCAACACGGGTCTGCCATTGTCGCGGCCGGCCGCGGTTTTGATTCCTGCAATAACGACGCCTTAATCCATCGCCGGCTCGCGATGCCGGATTATTACGTAGTGGATTGGATTGCGGGCGAAGAAGGCGCGTCCACTTCCAGCTTTGACCCAACCGAGCAGAGCTTGCTGCGCGAATATTTGCGCGGCTTTCATCGCTTTTTTGTTTCAGGATCCGAAATCGGCTATGATCTCGTGGCGCAAGGAAATCAAACAGACCGCGATTTTTATCGCGATATTTTGCACGCCGAATATGTTGCGGACGATGCCGGTGTTTATCGCGCTACCGGTATGTCCAATTCCGGTTTTGATAATTTGCGCGCCGCTTTCGACGACGGCGTGCACGGCGGCTATGATGTCGATTTTCCCGACGGCATCCGGCCCGTTGGCAGCGCGCGGTTGACGATGACGTATGACGGGGTCAATCCGGCGCAACTCGGCGGCGCCGCGGTTTTTTGGAGTGACGCCAATGTGAACGGGCCGATGGTGGTTTATCTGGCTTTTCCTTTTGAAATGATTTACGCTGACGAAGAGCGCAATGCACTCATGTCGCGCGTTCTGCAACTGCTGAGTGTTATCAATCGAGTTGAAGAGATGTCAGACAACAACGTTCCTGAAAAAATGTCACTGCAGCCTAATTTTCCCAATCCGTTCAATCCCGCGACGACGCTGGCCTATGATTTATCGCAAGCCGGGCGAACGCAAGCAACCTTATTCAATTTGCTCGGCCAACCGGTGCGTGCGCTTCTTGATGAATGGCAAGCCGCCGGTGCATATCGCCAGTTGGTTGATTTGCGAGATTTGCCCTCCGGCGTTTATTTGCTGCGCCTGCAAAATGGGAAGGAAGTCAAACAACAAAAGTGGATACTGCAGAAATGAATCTGCGTGAAATCAAATATTACGACGGCCCCCGCGAACAAAAATGGCAGATCCCGATTTTGTACGAAGATGAGACGTTGATTGCTTTCAACAAACCTTCCGGCCTGCCGGTCATTCCTGAACGTTGGCATCCGGAATGGCCATGCCTGCGCAGCATTGCAATTGAACGATTGAACATACCGCTTCTTGTCGTGCATCGCCTGGATGCCGGAACCAGCGGGCTGATTTTGTTTGCTAAAACCGAAGCGGCGCATCGCGAGCTGTGCCGGCAATTCGCGCAGCACCAAGTGGAAAAAATTTATTTGGCGCTGGTGCAAGGGGAGGTAAGTGACGAGCAATTCACAATTGAGCGCCCAATTGCGGCCAATCCACGGCGCTCTGGGGTGATGATGATTGCCCGCCACGGTAAGCCGTCAACAACAACGATTCGCGTTTTAGAAAAATTTCGCGGTGCTTCGCTCGTCGAAGCAAAACCGCAAACCGGCCGCCAGCATCAGATTCGTGTACACTTGCAGGCGAGCGGGCATCCGTTGTTGGTCGATCCTATTTATGGGCAAAATGAAGCGTTTTTTCTTTCGGCGATCAAGAGCAAGTTTCATTTAAAAAAAGGCGAGACCGAGCAGCCGCTGATTCAGCGATTAACCTTGCATGCAAGCGCACTGCGATTTCATCATTCCGAACGGCAGGAGTTGATAACGCTGGTCGCGCCGGAGGCGAAAGATTTTAATATCGTGGTAAAAAATTTACGGAAGTATGCGGCGAGGTAGATAAGAAGATTATTTTAAATCCGGATCGCCGGCGAGAATTGTCTCGAGAAGTTCCGTTGCATTTTTGATGATACAAATAAAGGAAAGTAGGAGTAACTTTCATGCCCGTCACCACCATCGAATGGCGCGAAAACAAAGTCAAGCTCATCGATCAGACCCGATTGCCGCTGGAACTCGTGCATTTGCATATTGACGATGTTGAAACTCTCGGCGAAGCGATTAAAAAGCTGCGGGTGCGCGGCGCCCCGGCCATCGGTGTCGCTGCCGCATTGGGGGTTTTGCTGGGTATTCAAAAATTTCATGGGGAAGATAAAGAAAATTTTTTCTTCGAACTGGATCGCGTGATCAAGTATTTACGCGGCACGCGGCCAACTGCGGTCAATCTGGCCTGGGCGTTAGAGCGTATGCACCGCATTGCCGAATCACATCGCCACCAAACAGTAACGCAAATTAAAAGCGAACTTTTCGCCGAAGCCGATAAGATTTTTCTGGAAGACCAAAAAACCTGTCGCGCCATTGGCCGGCACGGGGCCGAGCTGATTCCAGATTCAGCAACAATTATTACACATTGCAACACCGGTGCGCTCGCCACTGCCGATTTTGGCACGGCACTCGGCGTGCTTTTTACTGCGCACGGCCAGGGGAAAAAATTGCATGTGTTCGTCGACGAAACGCGGCCACTGTTACAGGGCGCGCGCCTCAACATGTGGGAATTGATGCAAGAGAAAATTCCCTGCACGTTGATTTGTGATAATATGGCGGCCTTTGTGATGCAAC
>CAYUVM010000473.1:0-4250 GCA_964447935.1 uncultured Cytophagia bacterium
AACAGTTTTTGAATAAAATAAAATGCGATTAGCTTTTGTCCGCACCAAAACGGAGAGCACGGTTTTCGTGCGAGAAAATCAAAGCGAGATAGCGCTGGATCGCGCGGCGTTGGCGCAAATGAAAATTTCACCGAAAGCCGGCAGCAGTTCAAAAAATATTATTTACGGCTTGCAGGAGCATCGGGTGATCACCGCCGGCGAAGAATGGAAATTTTGGAATGGCCCGCTGCAAAACATCTCGCCCCCGGAGCAGTTGCCGGTCAAGATGTTTCCAGTGAATAGCGGCTTGACTTCAGAAGCTGTGGCGCCATATGTGACACTGGCCGGTCAGCCCGATCTCATTTGGGTTGAAGGGCCGGATGCTCCGCCGTATTTGCAACAAATTTTTGATCTCTGCCCCGATAGCTTCAAGCTGGTTTATTCCAAAGATTGGCGGCCGGAGAATATTAAAAAATTGGAGCGTTATGATCTCTGTCTCGTCGATGAAGAATGGGAAGTCGAAGAGGTCAAGCGCAGTTGCCCGGATATTCAATGCGCGATTTGGGATAAGTTGATTGATTATGAACGCACCCATTATCCGTTGGCAATCGAGAAAGTTTATGATATTTGCTATGTCGCCTATTTGCGCGAGCGGAAAAATCATGAATTGCTGTTTCGCGCGATGGCGAAATGGCCGGAGCGCCGGCTCACCTGTGTTTGTGTTGGCGATGATCGTAAAGGCAATCGCGCTGAACTGGAGAAACTGGCCAGCGAGTTGAAACTGGCCGTGCATTTTACCGGCGAAGTTTCTAAAGAAGAAGTCAATCGTTATATCAACCAGTCTCGCGTCGGGGTGATGTGTGCGACGCTCGATGCGGCGCCGCGTGCCATTTTGGAATATATGGCGGCGGATGTGCCGGTCTTGGTTAACGCCGAATTGTGGGCCGGCAGCCGCTATGTTGGTCCGGGCGCCGGGTTGGTCAAAATGCCGGAAGAATTTCACCTTGGCTTGGCCGAGTTGTTGGATCAGCGCGCCAATTATTCGCCGCGCGCGCATTTATTAAAGCATTATGCGCGCGAACCGGTTTTGGAAAAATTTATAGCGATTTTGCGGCAGGCGATGGAGAAAGCCACTGCCGCAAAACCCCGGATTGGCGCGCGTTAGTTTGTCAATTGTTGTTGTAAAACTAAAACCTGCACTTTGTTTTTTAAATTGCATCTCTGTTTCGAACGGAATCTCTCACGCTGCAACGAATAAGGATCAGCGTTTCGCTGCTGATGGCCACTGCTGATTTTGTGACTGATCCTTATGGCAGAGGTGCAATACTTTAAAAAGCTAAAATGAGAAAAAGGCAAAGAGCGCGTAAATGGTTTTGGCTGATACCGAATGGCTGAAAACGAAAGCAAAAACGCCAAATGGCGCCCGCGCCAGGGCAAATCGGTGCACGATCCCCATCTGCCGCATTTGGCGATGGCGCTGAATGCACGCGAGTTTGAACCGGCCTTGCAAGCATTTCTTCGCCGTCAATATCCCGAACGCGGATTAGTGTTAGAGGCCGTCGAACTTGGCAAGGTGTATCATAAGCCCGGAAAAGATTGTGAGATGACCTATGGCGTGCGCTGCCGCGACAGCGAGAATAAAATTCATGCCACATGGTTTCACGCAAAAATGGCGGCCAGCTTTAAGGCACACGCCGAGGGGCCGCGCACGTGGCCGGGCTGCGGTTTCTGGAAGCCGGTCCACGTTTGGCCCGAGATGGGAATGGTGTTGTATACTTTTCCATATGATCGTAAATTGCCTTATCTGGGCCAGTTGTTGGAGCCGTCATGGATCAAGGAGCAAGTCGAGGCTAATTTTGCCGGATTGGGTTTGAATGCCGGCGCGAAGTGTCAACAAATAACGGCGGAAAAAATAAAATACATGCCCGGCAAGCGCTGCGTGTTGCGATATGAAATTTTGCTTGACGATCAATCGCGCCGGATTTTTTACGGCAAAACTTATGACGACGCGCAGGGCCGTTATGTTTTTCACGCGCTGCAAAAAATTTGCGCAAGCCCCGCCTGTCACGATGGCCGATTGAACGTGCCGGCGCCGATTGCGTATCTTGAAACGGCGAATACGGTTTGGCAACAGGCCTGGGAAAGCGAGAATTTCAACGCCGTGATGGAAAAAACCGGCTGGGCCAATTTTCACCGGACGGATTTTGCCGGGAAGATCGCGACGATGTTGGCGGCGCTGCACGGGATTGAGATTCCCGGCGTGGCGTTGCGGCGAGGCCCTGGCCCACTGGCGGTGCTGTTGAATGCATGTGATGACGCGAGCGACATCGCGCCGTTTGCGCCGGAACGACAAGCGATTTTGCAGGAGACCACCAAAATTCTTGAGTCGACGATGACGTTGCTGGAAGCGACTTTGCCGATGGCGACGATACATGGCAGTTTCAAGCTCGCACAATTTTTGTGTCGCGAGCAACCGGACGGGCGCAGTCAACTGGCGCTGATTGATTTTGATTCGATTGCCAGTGGCGATCCGCTTTACGATGTGGCAGAGTTTGTCGCCTCTCTCGTTTTCTTGCAAGTCAGCGATAACGTTCCGGCGGCCGGATTGAACGAGAGCATCGAAACTTTTTTAGAGGATTATCAGCGGCAGACACCGTGGGCATGCGAGCGCCGGCGGTTGGCATGGTATGTCACGGCGTTTTTGCTGGGTAAAATTCATTCTGCGCTCAAACGCCGCGAGTCGACGAGTAGCAAAAATCTTGCACTGGCTTTTATTCTCGTTCAGGAGTGGATCGACATTCTTACGCGGAGATAAAAATGAAAAAACGAACTCTCGGCCCGACGTTTTAAGCGGTACTTTCTGGAACGATATAGGATCGTCGTCCCCAATTGTGAGGAGCAAATCGTATCATTCTTCTCAAAAACGGAGGTCATCATGGAAGGGTTCCGTTTTATTTCGAGAGGATTCATGCTTCTTAGTGCTGTAACTGTGTTCGTGAATTCCTCAATGCTGTTAGCCCAGTCGCAAACGCCGGTGAATTACAAGATTGCTTTTATCGGTGATCAAGGCAATGGCTCGAATGCGACCGCGGTGCTGAATCTTATTAAAAGTGAAGGCGCACATGCTGTTGTGCATCAGGGCGATTTCGATTACGGGGATAATGCGCAGGGGTGGGACAATCTCATCACGAGCATTCTGGGGCTTAATTTTCCCTATTTCGCCTCGGTGGGAAATCACGATGAGGGCAATTTTTACGGCGCCAACGGCTACCAGTCGTTTTTGGCCGCGCGAATGAACCGACTCGGCATCATTTGGGACGGTGATCTTGGCACGAAATCGTCATTTAAGTACAACGGCATTCTTTTCGTGCTAACCGCTCCGGATGTCATCGGCACAGGGCACGACATTTATATTCGCGACAAGCTGGCCGGAGACAATTCGCTTTGGAGCATCAGCAGTTGGCATAAGAACATGAAGCTGATGCAAGTCGGCGGCAAATCCGACGACACCGGCTGGCCGGTTTATGAAGAATCGCGCAAGGGTGGGGCGATCATCGCGACGGCACACGAGCATTCTTATAGCCGGACCCATTTGTTGAGCAATTGCCAGAATCAGACCATCGCCAGCACCTCGAACACGCTGGTGCTCGCGAAGGATGATCCGAATACGCCGGCGTCGGACGAAGGCCGCAGTTTTGTGTTCGTTTCGGGTCTCGGCGGCAAAAGTGTGCGCTCGCAATCGCTCAGCGGCGCTTGGTGGGCGAGCATTTATACCTCGACGCAGAACGCCACTTATGGCGCGCTGTTTGGTGAGTTCAATTATAATGGCCAGCCGGATATGGCGCGCTTTTATTTCAAGGCAATCAACGGCGCGCAGCCCGATGCTTTTTTTGTCCGGTCCACCGTTGAGCCGGCAACGCCGCCGGTCATTTCGTCTTTTAGCCCAACGCTGGGCCCGATTGGAACGGAAGTGACGATTCTCGGCAGCTCGTTTAGTTTAGCCACGCAAGTGGCTTTCAACGGAATAGCCGCGGCGAGCTTCACAATTGTTTCCGACACGGAAATCCGCGTCGAAGTGCCGGCGAGTGCCCCGCAAGGCGGGGGCAAAATTACCGTGACGAATTCCGGTGGCCCCACGACCAGCGCCGATGATTTTGTTGTAACGCCGCCGCTGCCACCGAGCATCACTTCGTTCATGCCGGCAAGTGGCCCGGTTGGCACACAGGTCACGATCAACGGCGCGAATTTTACCGGCGCGACGCAAGTGACTT
>CAYUVM010000474.1:0-4239 GCA_964447935.1 uncultured Cytophagia bacterium
TTGTTCCCCGGCCAGTGGATGGATAAATTTCAAGCCCTGGCACGTTCAATAATGTAAACCAGGCCGTCGCCGAAGTTCTGAGCAAAAAATCTGTAAAACCACACCGCCGGTTCGCTTGGATTTTCCCGAGTAAACCGGCGGTATTGCTTAGGGACGGCTTTCGCAACGGCACAATCTTCAGTTGAGAAAAATCCGCAACTCTCTATTTAATAAACACGATGGCAAAACTTTCTGCAAAAATGCGGCCCCGCTTGTGGTTGGCGATTTTGTGCTTCAGCACCAACTTCTGCCTGGCGCAAACACCAACGCTCACCTTGGAACAACTTGTGGCCGCCTCCGGTTTTATTTTCTCCGGCAGCGTCGAAAAGGCTTGGAGCGAACGCGACGCCGCCACAGGCTTCATCGTCACCTATTCCACGATTGCCATTGCCGAAAGCGTGCGCGGTGTGAACACAAGCCGCTTTACATTTAAACAATACGGGGGCAGCTACAAAGGCCAAAACGTTTTTGTCGCCGACATGAGTTATTTTACCGTGGGTGAAGAAGTCGTGGCGTTTTTATATCCCCTCAGCAAGCTGGGCTTAACCAGCCCCATCGGGGTTGCCGAGGGAAAATGGACCATTCAGCGTAACTCCGCGACCGGTGAGAAATTTGTGGCGGGGAACCTAATCGCAACAAAACTATTGGCCCCGGCGGCACCACCAGCGAGAATCGAATACAGCCAATTTATTAAGCTGGTTCGCGCCCTGGCTGCGCGTGAAAGGCATCCATAAAGGCCGTATGCAATTAGTTTATATTAAATCAAGTCGGTATTTTTTAATATTTTTATTCTGTGTCCTTGGGTTAATCAGTGCCGTCGTGCAGGCCGGCGGCCCGTTGGTGACCGTCGCCAATCGCGCCGTTGTATATCGCCAAACGGCGTTTCCGTTGTCGTATAGGATTGACCCCGGCGCACTCGGAATTTACAACCATGCCCAAGCCGCGTTGCTCATTGCAAATGCTTTCAACGCGTGGGAAAATATTGCCACCGCCGCTCCGGCGTTCACGCGTGGGGCAAATCTGCCGGAAGACGTAACGGCGAGCAACTATACCGCCTATTGGGGAAAATTTGACGACGGTATAAATCCTGTCCTGCTCGACAGCGATGGCGAGATGATTGACGCAATTCGCGGCGCCGGTTCTAAAAATACGGTCATCGGCTTGGCCGTTTCCGCCTACTTCACCAGCGGGCCGAATGCGGGCTATTACACGGAAAGTGAAGTAGTGATTAACGGCGCCTTGAGCAACAGAACTTCCGAGCTGCAATATCTCGGCGTCATTAAACACGAGCTGGGCCATTTGCTCGGCCTTGATCATGCGCAAATTCAAAAACAAGCCGGTACGGATGGTGTCAACGCTAACGATGCCGCGGTGCCGCTAATGTTTCCCATCAGCACCACCAATGCTGAATTCACCGCCGATGATATTGTCGCGATCAGCCGCTTGTATCCGGCGAATAATTTTTTTACTGGCCGTGGCACGCTGCGTGGCGCCATCCGGCGGCGCAATGGGACATTCGGGCGGGGGGCAAACGTGATTGCCATCAATGCGGAAAATTTTGCCGAGCAATACAGCACGGTGACAGACTATTTTGGCAATGCGTTCGGTGCTTTTGAATTGACTGGATTACCGCCGGGAAATTATTTTTTGCTCGCAGAACCGCTTGTGGAAAATTTCACCGCCGGTTCCAGCGTCGGGCCTTATGCGAGAAACCGTTCCGACCTTTCGTTTATTCAACCGATTCCTTTTGAATATTACAACGGCGCAGCCGAGAGTCACGAGCATTTGTTGGATCGCCCCCACGACGCCGTGCCCGTCGCCGTTGCACCCGGCAGTGTCACTGAAAATATTTACTTTCTCGCCAACGATCCGCCGAATCAGACGCTTGATCAATATTATGATGCCAAAGCCGCCGCTTCGCTGGGCATTGGCACCGCCCAAAATTACGCAGCCGGCGCCATGCGTTTCACTTCTGGCAGCAGCGGCCAACTGCTCTGGATTCAAATTTTTATCAACGGCGGCAACAGCGGGATTCAAGGCAACGGCGCGCTTCGGTTGTCGATTCGGCAATCCGATGCGAGCAATCGCAATCTTCCCGGCGTGGTACGCGCTCAACTCGATGTTCCATTTACAGAACTGACGCGCGGCTTGCTCGTTCCCAATGAAATCTGGATCGGCGACCATAAAATCTCGGTGACAGCCGGTGAGGATTTTTTCATTGCTGCGGAGGTGATCAATAACGGCGCGATACAACTGTTATTTGATGATGGCGTGACCAAACCGACTTTTCGCAGCAGCATTAGAACATTGACCGGTGAATGGAAATCAACCGGAGAGGTTTTCGACAAGCCTTATAACTTAAAACTGGCTACTGCGATTGGCGGTCAGCCAGCGCAAATTACGCCATTGCAATTCACCCTCGAGCAAAACTATCCGAATCCCGTTCGTATAACCTCGGCTACCAAAAGTTTTCAAACTGCTTTTCGTTTTATTCTGCCCCAAGAAGCACACGCCAATTTAACCTTATATGACACACTCGGCCGGCGTGTGCGTGTTCTCGCCAACGCCAATCTCCCAGCCGGCTATAATATTTTTTTCTGGGATGGCAAAAACGATGACGGCTTCAATTTGTCCAACGGCATTTATTTTTATCGCTTGCAGGCGGGAAATATTGAACAGACAAAAAAATTGACCTTGCTGCATTAAAAGAACTGCCCTACCATTGTTTCATTTTTCAAGAGCAGTAGTTTGACAATGTTAAGTTAGCCACAGCGCATTCAGAGATTTACGGTATTTTCCCATTCGTGCTCAGTGAGCTCTGTAGCGCTATTTTAACTTAACTTTGTCCCCATTTGCACAAACCCGTTAGTTTTATGTGCATTGTGGTTCACTGCGAGATTGATTTTGTTTGCAATTCCACACTTTTCGAACTGGTAAAATTATTGCCGCTCAATATTTAGTAAAACCACGTTTCCAAATTCTATGAAAAAATATTTCTCAATAATTTTTCTGCTCTGCGCTTTCGCTTTACAACTTCCGGCGCAGCCGCGAACCAGCTTTCTTTCCATTGCCATCCCCACCCGCGATAACAAAACACTCGCCGCGGATTTATATGCTCTGGACACCACGAAAGCGTTGCCGGTTATTCTCATTCAAACCCCGTACAACAAAAATTTTTACCGTACGCGCGTCGGCGTTCCGGAAGCCGGCGGCGCGTCTTTTCCATACGACAGTTTGCATTATAATTACGTCGTGTTGGATTGGCGCGGACGTTTTGGCTCGAAAGACGCCGAAGTTGCAGGCTATGATCGCGGCCTCGATGGATACGATGCGGTGGAATGGATTGCCCAACAGAAATGGAGTAACGGCAAAGTCGGCACCTGGGGCGGCTCGGCGTTGGGGCAGATTCAGTTTCAAACGGCTCGCCTGCATCCGCCGCATCTCGTATGCAGTGTGCCGCTGATCAAAGATTTTAAAACCAAATATTCGGATTACTATTACGGCGGCGTTTTCCGGAAGGAACACGTCGAGAGCCTTGCCAAGCTGGGTTTTCTCGGAGTGCAGACGATTTTAGATCACCCGACCAATGATCTCATTTGGCGCGTTGTTGAGAATAATTCGAACTATCCAGACGAAATTGCCGTGCCGATGCTGCTGATCAGCGGCTGGTTCGATCATTTTCCCGATGACGTGCTTCGCGCATTTTATGATCTTCGCGAAAAAAGCGCCACTTCCGTGCGCGCGCAGCACAAACTTTTAATGGGGCCATGGCTGCACACGGAAGTCGGCAAAGCGGAGCAAGGACAATTAACATTTCCCAATTCGGTTGGCGTCCCAGATTCAATGGCATTACGATTTTTTGATTATTATTTACGCAATATTCCGAACGGCTATGAGCGCGATCCCGTTATGCGTTATTATCAAATGGGAACGAATGACTGGCGCGTAACCAACGATTGGTTTGCCTTGAACAGCGCAACAACACCGCTGTATTTGCAAGCCGGCGGGTTGCTATCATTAATCAAACCGGCTGGAAGTATGGCGCCCGATTCATTCCGTTATGATCCGCGCCGACCTTCGCCTGCCGTTGGCGGCTCACGCTTCAACCCTTTTGATCCAACGACACCGGTTGGCCCCCAGGATTTGCGCCAATCCGTCGAAAGCCGCAGTGATGTGCTCATTTACTCCACGCCGGTTTTA
>CAYUVM010000475.1:0-4239 GCA_964447935.1 uncultured Cytophagia bacterium
CGACGTCGCGTTTCTGTTGCTGACTTTTTTTATGCTCACCACGGTCTTCAACAAGCCGCAGACGATGGAATTGAATTTGCCGCCGGATGAGAAAGCGCAAGTCGAAGTGGCAGAATCCAGTTTGATGACTTTACGCGTTGATAAAGATGGCGCCATGTTTTGGAATATCGGCAGTGAGCCGCTGCAAAAGCTGGCGTTTAATGATCTCCGCTCCACCTTGATTCATCGCAACCAGGCAAATCCGAAATTGATTACGCTGGTGAAAGTCCATCGCGACGGCAATTATAAAATGATGGTTGATATCATGGACGAGCTCAATTTAGCCAACATTACGCGCTTCAGCCTGGCGCCAATGACGGACAAAGATTTACAGTTAATGGCCAAGGCCGCGACGCTGTAACTCAAGGAGAAAAGAACATGCAAGATCTCGCCATAGATTTAGGGTTTAAGTACGGCGCGCCGGAACTTAAGCGCGCCTATCAAAAATATTTGACAATCGCCGAGATGATCGGCATTGCGGTGACCGCCGGCATTCTCGGTATTTATTATCTGGCCGAGTACCTCGCGCGCGATGAAGAGCCGATTGCCGTCGTACGCATTATGAAGTATAGCGAGCTTGGTCCGCCGCCTTCGATCCAAAGCTCGAACGTGCCGCCCGCCGTTTCGGTGGCAGCGCCCTCCGTGCGTCCGAGCGTCGGCATTCCCGTGCCGGTGCCGGATACCGAAGTCAGCCCGGAGCAAACCTTTGCAACACAGCAGGAAATGAATGCCGCCAGCGACGCCGTCGGTGAAGGCGAAGGCACGGGCGGCGAAGTCGCCATTGAGAAGGACATTCAAATTCAAGACGATGGCCCGCCGCCGGATTTTGTGCCGTATGAAAAAGAGCCGAAAGTCATCAAACCGGCGAAGCCGGCCTATCCCGAAATTGCCCGCAAAGCCGGTTTGGAAGGCAAAGTGTGGGTGAAGATTTGGGTCGGCAAAGATGGCAAACCCAAGAAAGTCGTCATTCAAAAAAGCGCTTCGGAAATTTTTGATCAAGCTGCCATTGACGCCGCCATGCAAATGGTGTTCACGCCCGCGATGATGCAAAACGGCCCAGTCGACGTGTGGGTTTCGATTCCCTTTGATTTCAAGCTCAAATAAATTGCAGAAGAATGACAGCCGCAACGCCCAACCGCTTTGCGGCTGTTGACTTCAGGCCTCGGACTGCAAACCTCGAACTTCGGACCTTCCATCATGATGAACGGCCAAAAGATTTCAAGAATATTTGCGTTCACCGTCGCGACGTTAATGGTTGCCATTGGAATCATGGTTCTGGCCGGTTCTTTTTTGCCGCCGGCCGCGCCGCCAGCTCTGCGGTATACCCTTGGCATCGTTTTCGTGCTGATGGGGATCTATCGCTTTGCAATGGCGCGTTTGCAAGCGAAGCAGATGGAGCGCACCGATGAATAAACGATTCTTGCTGCTGTTGGCATTGGGAATTCTGACGGCTTGCGCTCAGCCAGAAACCGAAACCAATGCGACGCGCGGCCGCGCCACCGGCATTGTGGCCGAATCCCATGCGGCGTTGATGCAACTGGAGGCCAACGAGTTTCATCGGCTGTATGAGAAAGCGCAAGTGGCTCTGCTGCCGGCAACGACGCGGGAAGCGGTGGTGCATTTGCTCAACGACAGCGTGCGCGTGATTATTATTGACCGGCCGCTCAATGCCGAAGAACAGGCGGTTGTCAAGAACAATAATCTTGGCGTGCATGAAACGAAAATCGCGCTTGATGCGTTGGCGCTGGTGGTGCATCAACAAAATCCGATTGTGAATCTCACGCCGGCAACGCTCAAAAAGATCGTCCGCCGGGAGATCACGAATTGGAGCGCGGTGCCGGAAGGAAAATGGTCCGGGCCCCTCGAGTTTGTTTTCACCGGGCGCAATTCCGGCGCCTATGAATTATTGGCGCAAAAATTTTTAAATGAGTCCGCTGAGATTGTTCCAGCCGTCGCGGTAAAGACGCAGAAAGAAGTGCTGGACCATGTGGCCGGCCACCCGCATAGCCTCGGCATCGTGTCTTTCGCATGTTTTTATGCGGCCACCAAGCCCCAGGGGATTCCGGATTCAACTTCGGTGTTGCGTACGCTGGCGGTCGAACGGCAAGATTCGACCGGCGCCCGCGAATTTGTCAAATTGCATCCGGCCAATGTGTATCGCAGTTTTTATCCATTCTCTTACGGGATTTACATTTATACCACTTCGTCTCCAACCCGGGACGCCGGTCCCGAGGTCGGCTTTGCAACATTTGTCGCCAGTTTCCCCGGGCAAAAAATCATTCAGGATGCCGGGTTGGTTCCGGCAACGATGCCGATTCGTCTGGTTCAGATCAATGAGGATTAACATGAAAAAATCATTTGTTCTGTTGTCGTTGTGGTGTTTGGGATTGTGGTCGGCGGTTGCGGCGCAGTCCGTTAGCGATGGTAAAATGTTGCTGAAGCAAGGCAAAGCCCAAGAAGCAGTGGCCGTGTTACAAAAAGCCGCGGCCGCCTCGCCACGCAATGTCGAAGCCCTGCTGTTGTTGGGCCAGGCGCATTTGCAGACTGGCCGCGCCGATTCTGCCGAAGCCTATGGCCGTCGAGTGCTCGATCTGGAAGACAAGAATCCTGAAGGATTTATTTTGGTTTCCAAGGCAGCGTTGGAACAGAAAAACCGGCAAGTGGCTTTGCAAACGTTGCGTAAAGGTTTAAAAGCAAATAAAAATAACCCCGCCTTGCTGACGCAACTCGGATATTTTCACTTAGCCACCGATTCTGCGGATCACGCCGTCGTCGATTTTTCACAGGCGAAAGAAGCCAATCCGAAGAGCGCCGTGGCCTGGGAAGGGCTGGGCGATGCTTACGGTAAAACTGGCAGCAACGCCGTCGCGATTTTGCAATATGAGGAAGCCATCAAGCTGGACTCCACCCGCGTGGAGGTGCACAAAAAACTTTCGGCAGCCTACACCAAAGAGCGCCGTTGGAATGAAGCGGCCCGCGCTTATGCCGCCATCGTGAAGATCGATACCACCGACCAGGCGGCGTTGTTCGAGTTGGGCATGCTTTATCATCGCGGCAATCTTTTTCCGGAAGCCGCAAATGTTTTTCGGCTGCACACGCGGCGTTTTCCCGCCGTGCAAAAAGGCTGGGAACTTTATATGGAATCGCGCTATCGGTCGAGAAGGAATTACGCCGAGGTGGTGACCGCTGCCGAGCAGGTTTTAAAAGCCGATCCCAAATCCACCAAAGCCCAGCGCATGTTGGGACATGCGCTGTATGAAACCCAGCAATATGACCGCGCCATCGCCTCGTACAAACAACTCGCGGCGGTCGATACGCTTGGCTTCGATAACACCAGGCGCTGGGCCGATGCTTATGCAAAAACGAAACAAGACTCGCTGGCCGTTATGACGTATGAAGCGGCATTTAAAGCCGACCCCACCAAGGCCGACGCTTATGGTGAAGCCGGCGCTATTTATATGCGCATGCGGAAATGGGAACGCGCCGCCGAGATGTTCGAGAAACGGTTCAAGCTCGATCCGAAAGCCACGACGGCCTATTTGAACTATGCCAACTGCAACATTCAACTCGGCCGAATCGATACGGCGCGGGTGGCGTTGCGGCAAGTGGTGGCCCTGCGGCCAGAATATCTTCCTGCTCGCTTGAGCTTGGCACGCTGTCTCTCGCAAGCGCGCTATAAAACCGACTCCTTGCAAGTGGCGCGCGGTGAATTTGAGACCGTAATCAAAACCGCCGATACCGCCGTCGTCAAATATAAAAATGAACTTTTTGAAGCAAATAGCGGCATCGCTTATTCTTACTATGTCGAAAAAAAATATCCGCAGGTGACCGACGCTTTGGATAAGGCGCTTAAACTCAAGCCCAACGACGCCCCGACGCATAAATTCAAAGCGCAAATTTTGTTTCTGATGTCGAATCTGGAAGAAGCGGCGAGAGAATATCGGATTTACTTGAAGCTGAATCCCAAAGACAAAGAGGCCGCTAAAGAATTAGAGCAAGTCGAAACCCGCTTGAAGTCACAATCTCAATAAGCCGCCGCTTTATTAAATTGCAATTGACCTTTTGGCCGCAAAAAAATTATCGAGAGGAAGGAACTTGTTTATGAGCATTCCTGTGGTGATGAGAAAATCCTTGGCGTTGCTGTTTGCCGGCGCGTTGGCCGTGTCCGGCTGTGGCAAAAAAGAAAAAGTCTACAAGCCG
>CAYUVM010000476.1:0-4238 GCA_964447935.1 uncultured Cytophagia bacterium
CGAATATTGTATAATCAAGAGAATTTTTATGGAACTGCGAGAAGGCTTTAGTGTCGCGCTAGATTCTGTAATTGCCAACAAGATGCGCGCAGCGCTGACGATGCTTGGCACTATCATCGGCGTAGGCGCGGTGATCACCGCCGTATCGATTGGCAAAGGCGCACAGCAAGCGGTAACGGAACGCATTCAGGCATTAGGTTCAAATTTACTTTTTCTCGAAGCCGGCTCGTCGCGATCCGGGCCGGTGATGTCGGCGGTGGGATCGAGCACCAAATTAACCCGAAAAGATGTTGAAGCTATCGCGGCGCAGTGTCAAGAAATCATTGCGGTGGTCCCGGAATTTCGGCGCGGTGCGCAGGTTAAAGCCGGCAACAAAAACTGGAACACCCGCATCGTCGGCACGACGCCGAATTACGGCGAAGTTCGCAACGTTGCCACGGTGGCCGGGCGTTATTTCACGACGCAGGAAGAGCAATCACGTGCACGCGTCTGCTTGATCGGCTCGACCGTCAAAGACAATTTGTTTGATGCCAGCGACGATCCCATCGGCAAAACGCTGCGCATCAGCCGCATGAATCTTCAAATCATCGGCGTGCTCGAAACCAAGGGCCAATCCGGCGGTTGGAGCAACCCGGATGATCAGGTGCTGATCCCTCTGGCGACCGCGCAAATGCGCCTGTTTGGTGTGGATTTTATCAACAATGCCGCGTTGCAAGTGGCCGATGCCTCGCTCATGGACAACGCCTTTTATGAAGTCGAACGTGTGATGCGCCGCGAGCATCGTTTGCGCGACAGCCAGGACAATGATTTCAGCATTCGCAACCAGGCCGATATGGTCGCCGTGTTTACCGACACGCAGAAAATTTTTACGCTGCTCCTCACCGGCATCGCCGTGGTTTCCCTCGTCGTTGGTGGCATCGGCATCATGAACATTATGCTGGTTTCCGTTACCGAACGGACGCGCGAGATTGGCGTGCGCAAGGCCATCGGCGCCAAACGCCGCGACATTCTCATGCAGTTTTTGATGGAAGCCGTAACACTGTCTTTGACCGGCGGCTTTCTCGGCATCGTGGTCGGTATCGGCGCCTCCAAAATTTTGCCGCGCATCGGTTTCACTACCGCCATTTCCCTGGAGTCAATCGGCGTCAGTTGTCTTTTTGCGGCAACGGTTGGAATTGTCTTTGGCATCTATCCGGCTATTCGTGCTGCGCGGCAAGATGCGATTGTGGCGTTACGCTACGAATAGGCATGTTTGAGCTTTTTTATTGAACAGAGGTTCAAAACGCCCGAAATAGTTTCGGGCGTTTTTTGTTTTGGGCTAACAAAAGATTTGCATTTAGATAATCCGATCACTATACTTTCTCTAAAGCCGTTTTAATACAAATTTATTGGATAAAAACACTTCATGCGCTCCTGCTTCATCTGCGACACCTCTGCAAAAGTGCAGCCTTACGCTCACGTCGAGGCGCAAGATTACGTGCGCTGTTCGGAATGTGGCCTCATTTACGTCGACACCGTCAAGCCGCCGGACAAGCTTTATCACGCCTACGATGGAGGCAAGCTCAAAGCGTGGCGACGCAAGTTGGTTGCGCCGTGGCGGGGATTTACGCAAGTTCGCAATTTCGACAAATCCATGGCGCGGGCGAATCGAATTTTTGATTTTGTCGCAGCGCAAAATCAAACTTTACGTTCCAATCCCCTCTGGCTCGACATCGGCTGCAACAAAGGCTTTTTGCTCGCCGCGGCGGCAGCGCACCATTGGCAGGTTTATGGCGTCGAACTCGTGCCGGAATTAATGCAGCCGTTTCAGCGAAAATTTAAGGCCTTTGCCAACAATATTTTTTCACAGCGATTTATTGATGTTCAAACCCAATTTAATGATAACACGTTCGACGTCGTTTCCGCCATCGACGTCATCGAGCATTTCGAAGCGCCACGCCGCGATGTGAGCGCCATTCACCGCATTCTTCAGCCCGGCGGTTTGTTTATCGTGCAAACGCCGGACGGCTCCGCCAAACAAGCCGAGGCCTTCAAAGAACGCTGGGGCGCGCTGAAACCGCTGGAGCATTTGCATTTGTTTAATGCAAACAATTTTGAAATTTTTGCCAAACAGCTTGGTTTTGCGGAGATAAAATTTTTCCCGCCGTTTGAAGAAGCCGATGGGAATCTGGTGGCGGTGCTGAGGAAATAAAAAGCAGAAAGGGCGGCGGCAAAGGCCATTAGAAGCCTGGCCCAAAAGCTTGAGGCGTTCAATTCCAGCATTTGTTCGAATTTTTCAATCAAAAAATCTTACTTTTTCAGCATCCTGCTAAAATAATTTTCCATGGGTTAGCCTGACGCGCCATGGCTATGAATTCACGTTCAAATAGCCGCTTTCCCAATTTTCTAAATCGGCAACCAGCTACGTCCGTATAAACTGACAGAAGCGCTCAACAGTCGCTCTCCCCCCATATTTTAAAGTACTCCCACTCCACACAGTTTTGCCGTTGGCCTCTACGCAGGCGTTGCCGAACATCGCGCTGCCTGCCGGACAGATTGCAAAGTTGCTCACTTCCGCCCCTGACGTTAGCTGGTGCCGATAGATTATTCCCGCTCAAAAAACGAGTCAGCCGGTTGTCCGAGTTTTTCCCGAACTCAATATCAACAACCGGTCAAAACGTTTTCAATAGTGCTACGCGAATTTTGAGTTTGTTGATTTGTTGACGTGCTTTAGGACAACATCTTTTAAATTTTTGCTGACGGTCTAATATCGGCATTTTGCATGTTCTTTTCAATCGGGAAAACGTGGATTTTTGTTTACAGCATTTTCTGAGTTCTGACTAAGAAAAATCCTGAGTGCTTCTCAGTGAAAACCTGAGGACATTTGGCAAATTGCTTAAAATTTGTAATGATTTTACACATTCGGGTGGCGCGTCTTTGCATTGCGTTCTCACTGCCAGTATAATTCTAGTGTTTCCCGAGCGCGCCTTTTTATTCACATATTTATTCGTATTACTTTGCGGGTGGCTGATTTTATTAGCGCGCAATCACCGGCTATAGAATTGTTACCAAATTTCAAAATGGAAACACTGTTAAAAACCGACAACGCTTGCGGCAATGATACTCTCGACCGGCCCTTCGATTATTTAATGGATGCCGCGCCAGTAATGATTTGGAAGGCGGGAGTTAACCAAACTCGCGACTATTTTAATAAAGCTGCCCAGGCATTTACCGGACGCACACTGGCGCAACTGGCAGGCGAAGGGTGGAAGAAAAATATTCATCCCGAAGATGCGCCTGCCAGTTTAACGGCCTATGCTTCTGCTTTTGCATCCCGGCAGGAGTTTAAGGCAGAATACCGTCTACTGCGCTTGGACGGGGAGTATCGTTGGATTTTAGATCACGGGATTCCTTATTTTTTACCAACCGGAAAATTTTTTGGCTACATTGGCTCCTGCATTGATATTACTGCTCGTAAACAGGCCGAAATGGCTTGGCGCGAAAGCGAACGCCGCTATCAGGCTTTATTCAACGATAACCCCTCGATATGTTTTACGCTGGATCAGCGCGGCGTGGTGATTGCCGTTAATGCGTTTGGCGCGCATCAATTGGGGTACCGGGTGGAAGAGTTGGTTGGGGCCTCCGTGCTGCGGATTTTCCATCCGGAAGATCGTGCCCTGGTGGTTCAGCAACTGCATGAATGCTTAAAGCAACCTGAAAAAATTGCACTTTTGGAATTTAGAAAAATTCGGAAAGACGGCGGTCTGTTGTGGGTCAAAGCGACGGTGCGCGTGGCGCCAGACGCGACCGGCCAGCCGGTGGTGTTGATCGTTTGCCAGGAGATTACCGAACAAAAACTGGCGGAGGCTCAATTAAAGAATAGCAAGGAGCAGTTCCAATTGCTCTTTGAGCTGGCGCCGATCGGTATGGTAATCAAGTCAATAGAAGGCAGGTGTCTGGATGCTAATCCGGCTTTTTGCCAGGCGCTGGCATACTCGCGTGAAGAACTGATTGCCAAGCAGCTTGATCACTTGACCCATCCGGACGATTTGGCGAAGAGCCGGGTTTTGAAGCAACAATTGCTCAACGGCGCCATTCCATATTTTCAAATGGAAAAGCGCTATCTGGCAAAAGATGGAAGCGTTGTTTATGCGATTTTGCAGGTTTCTCTTATCAGCAACTCGAACGGCACACCATTGCATTTTATCGGCCTGATGGTTAATATTACCGAACGTAAACAGGTCGAACAGGAAATTATA
>CAYUVM010000477.1:0-4236 GCA_964447935.1 uncultured Cytophagia bacterium
CGTAAAGAATATTGCCCATTGTGCCGAGATCGCCGGCCATAGCAGAAGCATCGTTGATTTTTTCTCCCAAGGCATACTGTTTATCCAGTTCGGCCAACGCCATTTGCACGTTACCCGCATCCACGTAAACCACCGTCTTGGCGAACAAAGCGCCGCGGCGTTCGCCGTCATCGCGCGCGAGGTCATAGGCTTTTTGCAGTTGCGTCAGCGCTTCCGCGTGTTTGTTTTGGATACTGAGATCAGTCGCCATGCCAAAATACGACGCAGCGAAATTCGGATTACGCGACAACGCCATTTGATATTGCTTGATCGACTCGTCAAAGCGCCCCATCTTCAGGAGCAACTCGGCATACGAATCATACGGGTTGGGATCATCTGGAATCAACTTGATATATTTCTGAAACGCTTTTTCAGCTTCTGCGTAATTTTCCACACTACGGTAAGCGTAACCCAGTTGATTGTACGGCGGCGAAAAACTCGGCGCGATGGCCGTCGCCTTATTGTATGCTGCGATTGCTTGCACAAACTCTTGTTGGCCGAAGAAATAATTACCTAAAAGATTGTGCGTTCGCTCATCTTCCGGATAGGCGGCGACCAGTTTTTGGTAATACTCCTTTTGCTTTGCCGGGTTGCCATTCACCCCGGCTTGAAAACCCAGTATCAAAAAGCGTTCGCCCTCGGAAACTTTATCGGCCAGCGCTACGGCTTTGTTCAATTGCTCAAAAAAACCTTTCGCCGTCGGCTGATTAAACGAAAAGTTGAGATACGCCATGGCAAAATTCGGATCCATGGCAATAGCCTTCTCGAAATATTGCAATGATTCTTGTCCCTGTAGTCGCTCTTGCAGGTCGCGCCCTTTTAGAAAAAGCTCCCGCGCCTCCGCTGATGAAGTGGTGATCGGAACTTTTTTGTTGCTCGCCCCTAAGAATTCAGCAGACACCAATAACAGCGTGAAGATCGTCAGCGTCCGCAGCAATTGAGGAAAACGATACTTTGTCATCGCACTCTCCTTGGAACTATGGTTAATTGGTTTGCCATTCGGAAAGCATCTTTTTTGCAGTCAAGCATGATGCTGGACAGCAAGAAGGTACTTACTGCCTGACATGATAATGATAACGAAACTTCGACGGTTTTTGTATGTCACTTTTGTGTCGAAGTTGTCGTCACGTTAACCTTTGCCGAACTTCCATCGAGAGGGCGGCACAAGCTGCGCTCCGGATGCTTGGCAATTTCCTCCAGCGCGCTGACCGGTATGTGTTTGGTAAACGGTGAGTTTTGAAACGAAACCATCACCAGTTGGCGATTGGCTTCGGGAGTGTAGTTAGAAAAATGCGAAGCGATATCGCCAGAAATATCGGCATTCACATCAAGAATTTTGACCGGCACGGCGCACGCGAAATCAAACGATTGCAAATTCACGCGGCGCACGCGCCGGGCTTTATTGGTAAAAAAATGCACAGCGCGATTTCGCACATCGTAAACGATGCTCCATTGCGTGTGCGCGCCTTGCGCGACGTTGCGCAGAATATCAAATGAATAGTCAATCGCGGATTTTGCCGCACTTGGTTTGTAGTTCTTCGCCATCACGCCGGCGCGTACGAAACGATCCAACGAGCTCGTCGAATTGGGAAGCGCAGCATTGCTCTCGTTACGTTTCAGATAAGCCAGCGATTCTTCATACGTGCTATTCGCCAGCGCTTTCACCGGCATCTCATCGCCGCGATGATAAACCAGCTTGCCATTGAGAAACTCAATGCTGGCGATTTCACCTTTGCCGTCGGCAAGCAAATAATGAACGCCAACGTGCGAACGAATTCGAACTTTCTCGGTCTGTTGAATGACTTCTTTTACTGTGGCAGAATTGTCAAGTTGATACTGAATCCACTCCAAGCAGCCGAGCGCCGGACGCGAGTCTAAAGCCGGATACTGGGTCTCATCAATTGCATCAACTCGACAATCAAACCGGCTTCATTCATGCCGCCCATCGGCATGTCGCGGCCAAATTGATTGAACGTCAAGCTGCCGTATTGCGAAGTCCATTGCACCGCGCGGTCGTTTGCTTCAGCCATTGCCGTTTTGGCGACGTTGCGTTTGTTGATCATCACCAAGCCGTAGCCAATCGGAAAATCATAATTGCGGCCAAGGATCAAATCGTTGTTGTGGCGCAGGCAGAAAGTCGTGCAGGCTGCGACCTCGGGTGCGAATGCCCCGAGAAGTGTGATGAACAGAAAGAAAAGCGCGTAAATTTTTTTTGCCGGTTTCATTTCTAAACATCAAGTGGTTTTGTTAGCGTGAGCAAAAAGCAATGACAGAAAGATGTGGGGCAGAAAATCATGTTGGGGATCATCAAGGCAGTCGTCGTTTTAAAAGCACGGCTTGAAGAATTTTTCTGCCCATCATTTTTCTGTCATCTGTATGCTTTTGCTGGTCTAATAACCCAATCCTTTCAACTGCTCCGGCGAAAGTTTCTTATCGACGACTGGCCTTTTGCCGTTGCCCAACTCCCACGCCATGGCATAAATCGTGCGGGTGATTTTGAGCATGTTTTCAAAATCAATTTTCTCAGTGTGGTCCGTCACCTTGTGATAATCTTCGTGATCGCCGTCGGTATAAAAAATAATCGGAATGCCCTTTTGCGCATAATTGAAATGATCGCTGCGGAAGAAAATTTTTTCCGGGTCGTTCGGGTCGTCGTATTTGTAATTGAACGACAGATTATAATAAGACTTATTAACCGACTCACTCAAATTACCCAACTCCGTGCTCATCATTTTGGAGCCGACCACAAAGACTTCATTCGGTTTCGCCAGCCCCGGATTGGCCGGTTTGGCTTCACCCCGCGGCTGTGCGCGGCCGATCATATCGATATTCAATTGCGTGACAATTTTATCAATCGGCACGGTCGGGTATTGGGTGAAATATTTCGAGCCCCACAAACCTTTTTCCTCCGCCGCATGCCAGACCAAAAGCAGTGAGCGCTTCGGGCGCGGGCCTTTGGCAAACGCTTCGGCCATCGCCAAAACACTTACGGTGCCTGAGCCGTCGTCATCCGCGCCGTTAAAAATTGCGTCGCCATTCACCGGGGCGCCGATACCAACGTGATCATAATGCGCGCCAATCGCCACAAACTCTTGCCTCAAATTGGCGTCGCTGCCCTCCACAATGCCGACAACGTTTTGTGTATAAACCTGTTCTTTCTTCGCGCTAACCATAAGCGCCACTTTCTTTTCCGGTTTGAATTCGAATGCCGCGACCGGCTCACCCGTCACCGCACTGTTAAAAACTTTAACGGCATTATTCTTCTCGCCCTGCAGCAATGCACCCGCCAATTTTGGCGAAGCCACGATGATGGGAATTTTCAGCTCCCCCTCGTTTTGAAATTTTTCCACCGCCAGCGCGCCGTTAATCGTTTGATTTTTTTTCGTCTGCTCCCAACTCACCAAAGATGAATACGGCGGAATGACGATGCCGCCCCTTGCGCCATTGCGCGCCGCATAGCCGGCGGCGTTCTGCCAGTCTTCGCCCTGCTTACCAGCGAAATCCGCAAAGGTCACACCCTTGGGAAAATCGCTGGTCCACACGACGATTTTATCTTTCACGTCGAGGCCTTCGAACGCATTCAGATTTTTTGCTTTGATGACCAAACCGTGCCCGACATAAACGAGCGGCCCGCTCGCCGTTCCCGATCCGGAAAAAGTGCTCGCAATAAAATCACTGCCATACTTAAAACGCTGGCCGTTGATTTCGGCAAACGTTTGCGCCGAATCCATCGTGGTTTTGATCAGCGCGAAACGTTGAAAATAAGTGCCGTCATCGCCCGCCGGTTTGACGCCCCAGCGCGATAAATTGGTGGCGAGAAATTTCGCCGCGGTATTCAACCCGCGCGACGGCGTGTCGCGGCCTTCCAGCTCATCCGCGGCGATGAAGGTGAGATAATCTCTCAACTGCGCGGTGGTAATCAGCTCCGCGCCGCGGTATTTGCCGTTGGGCGGATTAAAATTGGATGAATTATTCGTCGCGTTATTTTTAGACGAAAAACCAACGATGAAAAAAAGCGCAACGATTAAAAAGCTAAAACGAAATTTCATTGTGGTATCCTTTCAAGTAAATGGCAAGGCGATTTTGCCTTTTAAAACACGCGAATATTGACTCACCTCTTTAACTGTAGTTTGGCAAAAAATAGCTCTTTGACAAAGTAGAATTAGGCGTGGAAGCCTCCACGTATTATATTTGTAT
>CAYUVM010000478.1:0-4234 GCA_964447935.1 uncultured Cytophagia bacterium
AACCGAAGCGAAAATGATTATCGTAGTCTTCAAACAACGTTCCCGTCGCGAGCAACACGCCCGACTGGCGCACCAAACGTTCGCAGAACGCCTCAATGTTTTCGCCGAGCAAGCGCGGAAACGCAATCGGGCCGGCCGCCGGCCGCTGCCAGATAAAACGGTTTTTAAATCGCGCAAAGAAACGATCCAGCAACTCCAGATTGCGCAAAATAATATCGAGATTGCGGAGCACAATTTTCTCACGGTGCCGCAATGCCAGCGTCGCAAGAAATTCGCTCGGGGCGCTGTTGCAAATGGTGGTGTAATCTTTCAACCGCGCCATTTGCTCATAAATTTCGGCGTTACGCGTCGCGATCCAGCCGAGACGCAAACCTGCAAGGCCGTAGGTTTTGGACATGACGCCAAGCGAGACCGCATTTTCATTAATATCGCAAGCCGCCGGCAAACGCTCAATGGCACGATATTCCGATTCCCGATAAACTTCGTCGCTAAAAACAATGATGCCCTTCGCCTGCGCGATTTGATTAAGCTCGCGAAAATCTTCCAGCGGCATCAAAAAGCCAGTGGGGTTGTGCGGCGTGTTGATAACGATAACGCGGGTGTTCGGTCGCAGCGCCCGGCGCAGATCATCCAGATCGAGCGCCCAACCGTTGCGTTCGCGTGCCGGCCAGCGCGTGACTTCACACCCCCGGCTGCGCGCGACTTCAAACAACGATTGATAGCACGGCGAATGCACGATGACGTGATCCCCCAGTTGCAACATGGCATGCATGAACAAAAAAATCGCCTCTTCGGCGCCGGTATGCACCAACACCTGCTCGGGTTGCAGCGTTTTATACAAACGGCAAATCGCCTGGCGCAAGTCCGGCGCGCCCGGCGATTCGGTGTAACCGAGGCGCTGCCGCAAGAATAATTGATGCGCCTCCGGCTCCAACGCCAGCAAATCCTGCACGGTTACCGATTCACAATCAGAACTGCACAGCAGGTATTTGCTGCTAAATTCGTATTGCGCAAAAAACCGCTCAAGTTTAAATGAAGAAAGCTGCATAGAAAAATTACAATCCGCGATACGTGCCGCCATCGACCAGAAACGTGCTGCCGGTGATGAAACTCGCGCGCTTGCTGGCGAGAAAGGCAATGAGCGCACCGACTTCCTCCGGACGGCCCATGCGGCCCAGCGGCACGGCAGCTTCGGTACGCGACAACGCTTCTTCGAGCGCGATGTTCTCCCGCTGGGCTTGCAATTGCAACAATTCGTCAACGCGGTCGGTGCGCACCCAGCCCGGCGCGACGCTGTTGACAGTAATGTTGTGCGTCGCGAGTTCGAAGGCCAATGATTTCGCCAAGCCGAGCATCGCCGGCCGCAGCGCATTGGAAATCGTCACGCCATCCAGCGGTTGGCGCGCTGCAATAGAGGCAATGTTGATAATGCGGCCCCATTTTTGTTTTTTCATGTGCGGAATGGCGGCCTGCGAGAGACGCATCATGCTCATGAGCACCAAATCAAAGCCGAGCCGCCAATGCTCCTCGCTGAGATCGGCAAACGTGCCGGTCGGCGGGCCGCCCGCATTGTTGACGAGAATATCGAGGCGCCCAAACCGCTCGACGCAGCGCTTTACCAGCTTAGTGATATCGTCGGCGCGCGTCACATCGGCAACCATCGCTTCAACTTCGCCGCCGCCGAGCGCGCGAATCGCGCCCGTCGTTTGTTCCAGCGCCACGGCGCCGCGCGCACAAATAAAAACATTGACCCCTTCTTGCACCAACACTTCCGCCGTTGCCCGCCCCAGCCCGCGGCTCGCCGCAGTCACCAACGCCACTTTTCCAGCAATATCAAGATCCATGTGCTTTCCTTTCTCCTCCGACATTTTCTCATACTCGAACTCTTTCTCCTACTCATACTCGTTTTTAAATTTTAAGTGAGTTGGCGTAAGAGTATAAGCAAGATTACGAGTAAGAGCACAGAAAATATAAACCGCAGGTCGCTTATTTTATCTCCGGGCCTGCCGTCCAATCGTAACCAATCGTTGGCGCATCATGCGGAATGCGGCCCTCGTCGGCCGGATCGTACACCGACGACGTCACATAAAAAAGATGCGTCATTCCGCCGCCCAACGCGCGGCAGCCGTGCGCCACCCCGGGCGGAATTTTCACCACCCGCGCCGGATAGTTTTCACCCATAAAAATGGTTTGCAACTCGCCGTGGGTCGGCGAATTCGGGCGTTGGTCATAGAGGGCCAATTTTAAATTGCCGATGGGCACATACCACCAATCAATTTGCTGCTGATGAATGTGCCAGGCTTTGGCCACGCCGGGATACATGCCGGAGTGGCTCAATTGCCCAAAACCTTCTTTAAAAAATCCATCGGTTTTACGAATAATTTCGCGAAAAAAGCCTCGTTCATCGGGGTACGAGGCCAGTTCCTTGATTTCAACACCGTCAATCATGCACTTCATCCTTTCACCGAAAGCGCCGATATCTTAACATAAAAAACGATCGCTGTAAAAATTTAAACACAGTTTGACATAAAGATGAAATCCGGCCTTCCACACCAACGGGAAAGCGGGGAAAATCAAAACTACAGCCGTTTAAGATGAATGAAAATTTACGCATTCGAGCGCGCCAAGTCAATCTTTATTTTCTTTTTTTTGTGTAATCTGCAAATTCACCGTGCGCTCGACGGTTTGGTTGGAAACGCGGTCGGTGAGGCGAATGGTGAGACGATAGTGGCCGGCTGGCTGTCCGAGCAACTCGAGTCCGTGATAAAATTTTTCATCCTGCCGTTCACCAGTGGTTTCAAATGAGGAACCGATTAGCGCTCCGGGGCGGTTCAGGCCAAACATTTTGCCAAGCCGGATCAGCGCCCGGCTTACGACGGCGCGCGCTTCCGTTTCAGGCGCGATGGTATAATCGAGACGAAAACGGCTGCGGCCATCGGCATCAAACGCTAAATGATAAATTTCATAATAAACATACAGCGCTTCACCGGCAAAAAATTCCGCCGTCAACGCCGGAACGAGATGAATGCCGTTTTCATGATGCAAGGTGAGGGCCGGATGAGCGCTATCCGCTCGCGCCAAAACCACACTACTCATCGCCAACTGCGGCACGGCATAATTTTCCACCACGAGTTTTTCGCGCGCCACTCCGGAACGGCCGGAAGCCGGGTCTAACACTTCCAGCCCAACGTGATACGTCCCCGGCGCGAGGCGCACCGACCAGCGATCACGCAGCTCAATCGAATTCGTGGCGGCAAGGTGACGATCCTCGCGCCATTGTTGAATTTCGTTCCAGTTTTCATCAAAGAAAAATAGGCCGCGGCGCAGCGTCAAGTTCGTGCGCGTTGCCAACGTCGAGTCCGCCACGGCGTAATAAATTTCCAGCCGAGTGCTGTCATCACCGTTTTGGGGGGCACCGGCAGAATGCGCCGCAGCGCGAAATTGCGCGATAACACGCGGCAGTTCCAGCGGCCGGCCGCCGTGCGGAAATTCATACCGCTCGGGCATGAGGCGAATTTTTTCTTCAAACACCGCCTTGCCGTCCACTTCGCCGACGCTGCCCCACGCAAACGAATATTGGCGATTTAGAAAACGATCGTCAAAAATCATTTGGAAATCGCCGTAACTCCAATACTCTTTTGCGGCCTCCAGCGTAACGTGTCCGGTGGCACTCGTGCCGAGATCGGCGCGCGTGCGCGTGCGCGATTGCGGCTGGCCGAAGCGAATGAGCGCCCGGCCCCGGTCGGTTTTCCAGCCGGCAATATTTTTTTCGGGAAAACTGTACCGCAGGTTAGCATAAGCGATACGGCCAAAATGTTCCAACAATCTTTCGTTGGCCGCTGTGAGAAAAAGTGGATCTCGCGCTTTCCAAAAACGTTTTTGCATGTGCACCTGCGCCGAGTCCGCAGCGTTTTCGTAAATCTTCAATGAGTCCGGCGCCAGCACGGTTTGCAGCGAATAAAAAAGAGCGCGATCCGCCGGCGGCATCAGCGCCAGTGCTTGTTGATAGGCCTGCAGCGCTGCGTCGGGATCGCCGTTATGTTGTCGCGCCAGGCCGAGAAACAAAAACAGTTCGGCCGATTCCACTTTTGCCGCCGCTTTTTCGAGCAACGCCGTCATTTTATCGAAAAGCCGGGCGTCAAAATAAAGTCCGGCGTGACGATGATACGCGGCGGACATTTTCGGATCAAGCCCGATGGCGCTGCGCAGCAGGCGCTCGGCTGCGGCGAAATCC
>CAYUVM010000479.1:0-4230 GCA_964447935.1 uncultured Cytophagia bacterium
TGCCGGTGATCTTGCCGCGGCAAAGCGGCGTGCCGCAAGCGCAGGCAAATTCATCATACGGGCCGCCGTCGGACATCGCGTAATCAAAACAGACTTCTTCTCCCGGGCTAATGTCGCGCTGCGCGATGAGCGTGATCTGGCCGCTCAACACGGCATTGGGCTCGCAGGAATGATTGACAAAATCTGCCGGCTCGTCCACTGCATCCGGGACGAGGTAGAGGTCTTCTTCAACCTGTAAGCTGTGTTGTTGCAAATAAACCGGAAGCTGAAAGAAACTTTTAGCCGGAACCACATCGCCGCCCCAAACGACGAGCACTTCGCCGGCCTGCACGGGCGCTATCGCAAACACGCCTAAATCACCCTTATTGCCGTGTGGCGCGGAATTCAATTTGGGGGAAAGATAAGCCGTAGGTCGAGTTGAATTATTCATAGTTTTTATATTTAATGACAATTCAATTCAATGTCAAGCGGAAAGTCTTGTTTTAGGAATACCGATTAATAATTTACCCAAGTGATCGTCATACCCGAACGCTTTGATCGGGCAACCACGGCTTTAAAAGCTGAATTCCCGTCAAAAGCGCGCGGGAATGATAGGCCCATGAAATGAGCACGTTATTTAATCGGTGAGTCTTATTGAATGGGGAAGTTATTGAATGGGGACGCGAATTCCGCTTGTGAATTCCGCTTGCGCTTGGCCGGGGCTTTGGTTAAATTAAATTGGTTGTTGCGGCGTGTGAAAATAAATTTTCGGCAGTGAATAAAACAAAATTTTTGGAGAACAGTATGCCGGTGCAATTATCCAATCAGCAGCAAGCCCTCAATGAATTGAATAAAGCGCTCGGGTGGGAACTGCGGGCGCAGGCGCTGTACGCGCATTATGCGGTTTATGTCAAAGGCCTGGAGATGTTGACGCTGAAAGCGCATTTCGAGGAAGAGGCAACCGAATCATTCGGGCATGCGGCCAAAGTACGCGACATTATCGCCACCCTGGGCGGCGAAGCGGTGACTACGCGTGATGCAACGCCGATCGTGCATACAGAAGATTGGAAGGCTATGCTCGAAGAAGCTTTAAAAACTGAACAGACGGCAGCGGCGCAATACAAAAAAATTTTACCGCTGGTGGAATCCTATCCGCCGTTCAGCCATACGATCGTACACATCATGAAAGATGAAATGGATGCCGTCATCGAAGTCGAGTCGTTGTTAGGAAGGTAAGCCGGTTAAGCAACAGGCTTCAATTTCCCACGGAAGAAAGCCGCCGGCCATTTAAAATTGATGGGTGGCTTTTTATCCGCTGCGATCACGAATTTTTTCTCAACCGCATGTCTTCTGCAAAACCTTTTCCGATTCTTCGCATCGTTCCCATCGAGCAAATTCGATTTCATGAAGCCCCGGAAACCGACCGGGCCGCGCGTTTGGTGGAGCGCCTCGCCGAAGATCGGCATATTCTGAACCCGCCGATCGTGGCGCCCCTGCAGCAGGCCGAAGGTTATTTGCTCATCGACGGCGCCAATCGCATCAGCGCGATGCGCCTGCTGGGCTACACCTGCGTGCCGGTGCAAATTATCAACTACGATGACCCGGCCTTGCGTTTGGGGAGTTGGCATCATGCCGTCATGCGCTTGTTGTGGCGGGAGTGGGTCGAGCAGTTGCGGGCGCTGGATTTAACCATTGAAGCGACCTCGGTGGCCGAAGCGGAAGGCGCGTTGGCGAGCCGTGAAGCCTGCGCGGCGCTGCTGGCGGCGGATGAAAAAGCAGTGATCATGCCCGCCAGTAAAAATCTGCGCGCCGATGTACACGCGATCACACGCCTCATCGACACCTACAAAAAGAGTTTCCCCTTTGAGCGCGTCGATCAAACCAATTTCCTCGAGTTGAAAAGTTTTTATCCCGACCTCGCCGCGCTGGTGCTCTTTGCGCCGTTTGAAAAAAATGAAGTGATGCAGCTCGTCACCGACCATCTCAAGCTGCCGACCGGCTTGACCCGCCACAGCATTCCCGGCCGCGTGCTGCGCATGAATATCCAACTCGACGTGTTGCGCTCCGATCTGGCGCTCGCCGACAAAAACGAATGGCTCGATGCCTTCGTGCGCATGCGCCAACAAGAACGGCACATCCGGTTTTATCCGGAGCCGGTGTTTATTTTTGATGATTGATCACTGCGTCGATTTTGCCAACTCTTCCAACTTTTTCTTTGCAAACGGATTATCCGGCGCGAGGGCCAGCGTCTTTTGGTAATGTTCGATGGCCGCTACTTTTTCACCCTTCTCCAGGTAAATTTCGGCCATAAAGAAATACGTCATCGCCGCCTTGGGATTGACTTCCGCATTCAGTTTGAGCACTGCCAATGCGTCATCATTCTTTTTCGCCGTGCTGAGACGTGAGGCCAGCCGGTTCAGCGTCCCTTCGCGAAAATCATACACCGCCCCGCCGAAATATTTTTCCCGCAGGGCATGATATTTTTTAATTGCGGCTGGTGTGCCCTCCGTCGTTGTTAGCTCAAACAAGATCTCCTCCAGCGGTCGCGGCGGGCGGTTCTCGCCGTGGTGGCAAGTGTTGCAGCTCACCGGCATAGATTGGTTTGCAACTTTGGCGAGATGCTCGTTGTTAATTGCCTGCACCATTTGCAGCATCACCCGCGCGGTTTGTTTCGGCGTTTTAGCATCGGAAACAAAATCGAACGTCGTCAGAGGCTTGCCTTCTTCGCCGATATGGCAATGTTGGCAACGCACGCTCAAGGCCGAGGTAAAACTTTTCATGACGTCCAACAATTCACGCTTGCCGATTTCTTGCGGTAACACTTGCAGGTTGTTAATTTGGTCGGGTATTTGGGCTGAAACACCTGTTGCAACTAACAATCCGAGTAAAATGGCGAGGCCTCTCCGTTTTGCCCTCTGTTGATGCGTCGAAACGAACATGACTCTAATCTCCGTGTGTGGTTTTTATTTCCTAAAGCAATACAATTGTCTCTGAGTCATAGCATTCCGTAAGCTGCATATGCTGTGATTCTATATTCAACCCCCAATAATTTTTTCACGACAAAAAAACCTTTCGGAATGGCAATTTCAGTGAATACAATTTAACGCTTCGGATAAAAAACACAAACTGATTGGGACAAACTGTTGGAAAAAAGTGGTCAAGCGCTGTAATGGTGGGATGACTTTATGCCGATTTCCTCAGCAGCGTATCAAGCTGCTCGCGATAGCCGCGGCTCGAAGTCAGTTGCGTGCCGTCTTGCAGGATGACTGCGTATTCTCCATTAAACCAGGATTGCAGTTCTTTGATGTGGTCGAGGCGAACGAGGGTCGAGCGATTGATCCGCAAAAATTTTTTGGGGTCAAGCTGCGATTCCAGGTTTTTAATCGTTTCGCGGAGCAGATGCGTTTCGCGCTCGACATGCAGACGAACATAATTCCCGGCCGCTTCGATCCAATCGATCTCGGCCGTTTTCAAAAAGAAAATACGCCCGCCGGATTTGATCACGAGCCGTTCCAGCCACTGTTTTCCCGCGCGCAAGTCTTCGAGCAGCAGCAGCAAGCGTTCGTTCACGGCGCCGTTCCTGGCTTGCTCAATCTGCAATCGTGCCCGTTGCAAAGCTTTCTGGAAACGTTCGCGATCAAAGGGCTTCAACAGATAATCCAGCGCATGCACCTCGAAGGCGCGCAAGGCATATTGATCATAAGCCGTGACGAAAATTACGGCGGGCATGCTCGCACCGGCGATTTTATCCAACACACCGAATCCATCCAACTCGGGCATTTGCACGTCCAGAAAAAGCAACTCCGGCTGCTGTGTTGCAATGGCGTCCACCGCTTCATGGCCATTCGCGCATTCGCCGACAAGGCTGATCTCCGTAACCTCGGCAAGCAAAGTACGCAAACGTTCGCGCGCCAATGGTTCGTCGTCAACAATGAGGGTTTTTATTTGCATCGCCACGGGATGGTTAGTTCCACGAGCAGGCCGCGTTCGGCATTGATTAATTTAAGATGAGCAAGCGAACCATAAAGTTGCTGCAAGCGCGCGCGGGTATTCGTCAAACCGACGCCTTCTGGCGGCCCGGCGCTTGGCAACCCTCCCCCGTTGTCGCGCACACCTAAACGCAATTGGTGGTTTTCCCGCTTAGCCTGAATCTCGATTCGGCCGGGCGCGGCGCGCGGCGCAATACCGTGCCGAATCGCATTTTCGACCAGCGGTTGTAAAATCAAATTGGGCACCAACGCTTTCAGCGTT
>CAYUVM010000480.1:0-4229 GCA_964447935.1 uncultured Cytophagia bacterium
TGAAATCGCGGCTCTATAAGGCGCGACATACGCTCGCAGGGAAATTTAAAAAATATGCGGAGGCGTTTCATGCATGAAGCTAAAAATTTGGGTCAGCACGTCGCTGAAAGCACTTGGTGGCAATGGCGCGACGGCGAGTTAGCCCCCCATGAGGTTCAGACGCTGCAAACGCATTTAAAGGCGTGTGCAACTTGCCGGCAACATGCGGCGAGGCTAGAGCGGCTTTTCGCAACGATGCTGCAGGCACATCATGCTGTGCAACCGACGTTGGCGGAACAAATGCAACTGGCGCAAGCGTTGGAGCAAAAGTTTGTGACGGAGGAATTGCCGCTAATTTTAATTGAGTCGAGCCGCCGGCTCTTGCGCTGGCTGACGCCAGCTATCGCGATTTTGGCGGCGGTGTTTATTTTGTTGCGGCAGGAAGATAACGTTGCAACCAAAACTCTGGCCAATTTACTGCCCGAAACCCCGGAGTCGCAGCTTTTGCTGGTGGACAGTGACGAACAATTTCAGCAGACGATGTGGGAGGTGGCCTTGCGCCTCGAAGAGAATCAGAAATAATTTATGAAAACGAAAATTTTAGTTATCGCCGCCTTTGTGTTAACTTTTGCGGCGGGTGTGTTGACCGGCGCGATTGCATTGCGGGAATATAACCGTCCTCCGGCGCCCCGTGCACGTTTGGAGCGTGAAACCGACCGACCGCGCCCGCTGCAATTAGAAACCCTGCAAGCACAGTTACATTTAAGTGCAACGCAAAGCCAACGGGTGGGCGAGATTATTGCCGCTCATCACGATCGGTTGCGGAGACATTTTAATGCCATGCGACCACAGTCGCATCAAATCATAAAAGAAATGACGACGCAAATCGACAGCGTGCTAACGCCAGAGCAACGGCAAAAATTCCATGCTACTTTTCCGTTTCCTCCGCCTTTTGGGAAAATGCCGCATCGTTCACGGCGGGCGCCGCATGATAGTCTCGCAGGAAAATTTTAATTGTGCCGAATGGCAAAAAGCATCTTGTCCATACTACATCTAAGGAGAGCATCCGATGAAGTCAAATGTTGGGAAATTGTGGCGAAAGTTAATTCTTATTATTGCGTTTCTGTTGCCGGTGTATGTTATGGCACAGACCGAACCGGATTCCAGCCACAAGGCTCTAAAAACTAGAGCACGGCTTGATTCCAGCCGTGCACTTTTAAAAGCACGAATGGATAGTACACGTTTTTTGATTGATTCGCTGATCGTTCGCCTGACGCTCACCCCCGAGCAGGAAACGAAGATTCGTGAAATCCTGAAAATCAATCGCGAACAAACTGCCATGGATCGTGAACTTTATCAAGGCTTTCCGCAAGCTGGCGCTCGCGCCACCAAAGAACGCTTTGATAAAACGGATAAAGAGATTTTCGCTTTGCTGGACGCGGAGCAGAGGAAAAAATATGAACTGCTCAAAAAAGATTTCTTTACTCGAAAAGAGGCCCAGAAAAAGAAGGCAAAAGCAAAACCGACCAACACCCCGTAAGCCTTTTGCCGTTGTGGCCGCAGGGTGAAAAACTTTATCGCCTGCTGCAATAAAACCGCTGTCAACACAATGATTGGTGGAATTTTTTGCAGCCGGCGTTTTTTTTGCTTTCTGGTGCGCGCGCAAAATTGCCGCGCTGGTTGGGGGAAAATTGAAACTACAGGATGCTGTTAGAGGGGAACAATCTGCTACATAAAAGTAAAGTCGAACTAGCGCTGGAGCACTCGAGCGCTAAGTTCGACTTCACGATACCGCTCTCATCACCTCACACAGCCAGGAAGCCGTGATGTGATGCACTGCCATGGGGACAACAACTGCTCTTGCTGTAATAAATGGGCCGCACCGAGCGCATTAGTCACACAGTCACAAGCCTATCCCGCTCGGTGTAATAGCTCGACTGTCGCTTCCAGAAAGGAATGTTCGTCATCCGCAAGAAATTTGCGGCCCATTTCAGCCTTTGCTTCGCCTCAAGAAGTTGCGGTTTATGAACAACTCCGCAATTTTATTGCAACCAGCTTCTCAGCTATCGGTTATTAAACAAAAAAGGCGCAACCGCCACACTCATTTTGTTACTGAGTGCTACGATTACGCCTTCACTTGCGGGCCTAATCCCGACCGAAAAGACGGCTATGATTTTATCAAAAATTTTCTCAGCGAGGCCTCTGAGATTTTAACCTCCTGCATCAGAAAAACCGGCCGTCCTTAATCCAAAAATCAGAAGTCGACTATAGACAATATAAAAAAAATCCAGACAGATACAAGGAAAAAATTGTGACATTTGGGTAAAATTCATGCCCATTATAAATTTTTACCAGCTTTATTTCAAAAAAACATTGCAACTGAGCATTCATTTATTTATTTTAAACGGTCTGGCGATTATTGTCATACAGACGGCGTCATAAGAAAAAAACCATACAGCGAGGGCGCAGTCGAATTATCATGTAACATGGATGATGCGAACTGCGCCCTTTTGTTTTGCAATCACCCCAAACTTCGCGACCGCAGCAAACTATAACGGTTATGATTTCACGACTTCAACAAGACAACTCGGCGACAATCGATCAAGCGGTTGAGGCTGATTTAGTTGTGGCGTTCAATCTCATTGTGCGTGACAGTCTCAAACCGATTGCAACGGGTTTGAGCGTGCTGCTGGTTGTGTTCACCGTCGCAGCGCTGATATTTTCACCGCCGACCGGCGCCGCTCTGCTGGTCGTGATGAATGCAATCGCGGCCATTGGCATGTTTGGATTCCGTGTGGCGCTGGAACGTTGGCCGGTTCCATATCGTTGGGCCAATCCGGTTGGCGCAATGCTCGCGGTTTTGGTGTTGCTGATTTGCCTCTGCGTTATGCGGTTCATGCCGGAGTCGCGGCAAGGCATTAACCTTTTGCTGCTGGTGATTGGAGCTGGCTTTATCTCGCTTTCGGCGCACTGGCTGGTGGCCGTCGGCCTGGCTATGCTCGCCGGCAGCGGCCTTATGTTTTGGGCTTCGCCTTCCATCGCGGAATGGTTGCATTTGAGCTTTGCCTTGTTCTGTGCGTCCGTGTTATCTCTCGTTATTCATACCATTCGCGTTCGCACGCTGGAGCGCTTTGAGGCGCTGCGCAGCCGCGATCAACAACGGGCCATCGCTTTGAATAACGCCGCAACTGCGCGGCGCGAAAGCGAAGAACGTTATCACAACTTAGTGGAACGTTCGCTGGATGCGATTGTCATTCATCAAAACGGCAAATTTGTATATACGAACCCGGCCAGCGCTAAGCTGTTTGGTCTCGCAGATTCCGCCCAGTTGGTTGGAGCGGCGATTATGGATTTCGTGCCGGTAGCAGAACGTGAGCGCGTGCTCAACCGTATGCAGCAAATTATCTCCACCAACTGCGCTACGCCAGTCACGGAAATGACGGCGTTGCGTGTGGACGGCCAACTTATCGCAGTCGAGTCGTATGGCATTCCTTTTACCTACAATGGCCAGCCGGCGGTACAAACTATTCTCCGCGATATCACTCATCGTAAACACGATCAAGAAGCGCAACGCGAACATGAACGCCTGCAGCTCATTTTTGAAACTTCTCCTATCCCTACGATTATCACGCGGCGCTCTGACAGCACAGTTTTATACGTCAATCACCAAGCTTTGCAGATCTTTGATACTTCGCGCCACGAGATTATCGGCCGCAAAGCCATCGATTTTTATGCTGATGCCAATGATCGCCAAGCGATTCTAACTCAACTCGAAACTTCCGGCGACATTGACGGTTACGAATTGCGCGCAAAAACCGCGAGCCAGCGGATATTCTGGATACTCGCTTCCGTGCGCTCTCTCACTTTCGACGGTGAACCAGCCTTGTTGGCTTCATTCATTGACATCACCGACAAAAAATCCAACCATGACATTCGCGAACGTTACACCCACATGCAAGCCGCATTGGTGCGGGCCAATCAGTCGCTGTTGAGCACAATCGACCTTGACAGTCTGTTGATCAAAATATTAGAAGCCTCCCGTGAAGCGATCCCGGCTATGGAAAAAGGCACTATAATGTTGTGGGACGAAACCGCACAGGGTTTGCGTATGAACAGCATGTACGGTTATGCCGATCCACGTGTGGCGCAAATATTTTTTCCTCCTCATGAGGGCTATGTCGCCCGTGCTGCGTTGCGCCGTCAACCGCTGGTCATCAAAGATGCGCGCGAGCAAACTGAGCTGCAATATC
>CAYUVM010000481.1:0-4223 GCA_964447935.1 uncultured Cytophagia bacterium
CTCGAAGAAAACCCCAACAAATTTATGGAAGGCTTTCATTATGAACCGCATCCTATGGGCATGCTGGTAAGCACCGTGGGCGCCATGTCAACGCTCTATCCCGATGCCAAAAAAATTTTTGATGCGGAAGTCCGCCAATTGCAAATCTATCGCCTGCTCGGCAAAATGCCGGCAATCGCGGCGTATGCTTCCCGCCATCGGCAGGGGTTGCCGTATGTTTATCCTGATAACGATTTGAGCTACACCGGAAATTTTCTCAGTATGATGTACAAAATGACAGAGATGAAATACAAATCGAATCCGGTGTTGGAGCGCGCGTTGGATGTTCTCTTCATCCTGCACGCTGATCATGAACAAAACTGCAGCGCCAACACCATGCGCAGTATCGGCAGCTCGCATCCCGATCCTTTTGTGGCAACGGCGGGCGCGGCCGCCGCTTTATATGGCCCATTGCACGGCGGCGCCAATGAAGAAGTTTTGCGCATGCTCAATGAAATCGGGTCCATCGACAAAATTCCGGAGTTCATCAAACGCGTAAAGGCCGGTGAAGTCCGTTTGATGGGATTCGGCCATCGCATTTACAAAAACCATGATCCGCGCGCCCGGATTATCAAAGAAACCGCCGATCAAGTTTTTGAAGTTACTGGGCGCAACCGGCTGCTCGATATTGCGATTGAGCTGGAGCGCATCGCCCTGCAAGAAGACTATTTCGTTAAGCGCAAACTTTATCCCAACGTCGATTTTTATTCGGGAATTATTTATCAAGCCATGGGCTTTCCGACCGATGCGTTTACCGTCTTGTTTGCGATTCCTCGCACTTCCGGCTGGATTGCTCAATGGCAGGAAATGCTTTTAGATGCCGAGCAAAAAATCGCCCGCCCACGGCAGCTTTATCTCGGTGCGGAAACGCGGAACTTTGTGCCGATGGCAAAACGGTAATAGAAACCGAGTGTAAGCCTAATTTTCAAAATGATTAGGCATCATCATGTCACATATTTTAAATATGAAAAATTGCCCGTCCGCTGCATGTGGTCATGAACTTCAGTAGAAAACTCATCTTGTTTCATACTGGCGCATATATCAACTTTGACTCAGGAGGTCGCGATGCAGTATCTCACTGCCAAAGAAGTGATGAATCCCAATGTCATTTCCGTTCCGGCAGAGTGGACCATCGAAGAACTATCGCAATTTCTCATTGACCGTGCCATTACGGGGGCACCGGTTAAAAATGATAGCGGTAGGTTAATCGGTGTGGTCTCGTTAACCGATATCGTGCGGCATAACAGCGTGTCCGAAATTAATCTCAAAACGGAGGGGCCGCATGATTATTACCAGCATGGTTGGGAAGACCGCTTCGCGCCCGAAGATTGGGCCGCATTTCGGGTTACGGCCAAGCCTCAAACCCGGGTGCGCGACATCATGACTTCAATGATTTTTAAAGTTGATGAAAACACGTCATTAAAAGAAGTGGCAGATACCATGATCGACGGGCGGGTGCATCGTTTGTTTGTCACGCGCGGTGGCCAGGTGATTGGTATTGTAACCACTATGGACATGCTGAAGGCGATTCGGGATAAATAACTTTTTGCCACAAGCCGGCTGCCTCCATGTTTTTATGCCTCAGGCGGGCTCAAAAACTTCGCCGGGGCTTTCAACCATCGCTGTGACTTCTCGCGCAATTTTTAGATAGACATTTTTAACCGCCAGTTCATACTGGCGTTTTTCTTTCCAGATTTTCCAACTCCAGCCGGTGGTGGTCAGCAATTCCGAGCGATGCACCCACCCCATTTGGTTGACATGATCAGCCGCCACCGGAAAGTCATGCTGGCGAACGAATTTTCTGGCGCCGTTTTTTGCCGTCAGCCATGCTTCCCATTTCTGCGATTGCGCCGATACCAACCCGTCGTTGTCGCCCTCGTGATCGTAAGTGACTTGCCAGCTTTTTTGAAAGGGCAAAAAGGTAAACTCGCGTTTATGTGAGCTGGCATAAACCTGGTAAATCACGCCGTTCTTCGCTTCGACATCACGCGCGGCGTCATTGAAGGTGCGGCAGGCGGCGGTGGTCAAATCTTTGAAGCCCTCGAGATTGATGACTTTGCCAAGCGCGCTAAAAATCATGTTGAACGCGCCTTTTTCCATAAACCAATCGGCTACGCTCGCGCCCAAATGTGGTGTGCCCAGCGTTGTCACCGAGGCAACTTTATCCGCCATGCCATGATTCACGATCATATGCCGTGCGTCCAAGCCGCCCATGCTATGGCCAATGATATGAACCTTCTCATGACCGGTATCGGCAAGAATCCTTAAAACCTCTTTTTTGAGATCCTGCGCCCGCGTCTCAACGCCTGCTGCAAAGCCCACGCTGGTATGATAAACTTCAAAATCGTGTTGTTTTAAATAACTCGCAATACCTTTGAAGTAATGAAATTTATCATAAACATGGCTGTAATCATTTAGATTCAACTTTCGGGCGACGAAGTCAATAAGATAATCCGGGCGAGTAATGCCGTGGGCGAGGATGAGAGGGTAATTTCGAAAGTTTGACATTTTATTCTCTCGAAATGAATATCACGATCTGGTTGAAACATTTTCAATAATACGATCCACTTCCAATCACGACTTTCTTTCTGCTCGCACTTCTCCAAACCGCCAATACAACACGGGCATCACGAGCAAATTGAGTACGGTTGAGCTGACGAGGCCGCCAACGATGACGACGGCCATTGGGTGCTCGATTTCGTGGCCGGGCCGATTGCCGCCGAGAATGATGGGGAGCAAGGCCAGCGCCGCAGCGAGCGCAGTCATGAGAATCGGCGCGAGGCGTTCCAGTGCGCCGCGCATGATGAGACCAAAGCCGAACGGCAGGCTTTCTTCTTTTTCCAAATGGCGATAGTGGCTGATGAGCATAATGGTGTTGCGCGCGGCGATACCGAGCACGGTAACGAAACCGACGAGCGAGCCGAGCGAAAGCACACCGCCGGTGATGATCACGCTGAAAACGCCGCCGACAAGCGCGAACGGCAGACTCAGCAATACGAGCAGCGCGAGACGCAGCGAAGAAAAATCCGTGTACAGAATTAAAAAAATGCCGATGACGGCGAGCAGTGACAACATCAAAATGCGATTCTTCGAAGCTTGTTGCGCGGCGTACTCGCCGAGAAATTCCGGATGATAGCCGCGCGCAAAATGAACGCCGCGCACATTTATCTCGATGTCGCGGGCAACACTGCCGAGGTCACGGCCGCGCACGTTGCAGGTGACTTCGGTGTAACGCGACGCTGCTTCGCGGGTGATTTGATTCGGCGTCGGTGCGATAATAATGTTGGCTACGTCGCGCAGCGGTATCATCCCTCCGGTTGGCGTGGTGATCATCAAATCGCGCAGGGCTTCGACATTGTCACGCAGTTGTGGCGCGCCCCACACGACGACGTCAAAAACTTTTTGCTCTTCATAAAACTCGCCGACTTTCACACCTTTCACTAAAACTGCCGCCGCGCGGCGCACTTCGCCGGGCGTAAGGCCGAACCGCGCCGCGGCCTCGGGACGAATATGCACTTCCACCTGTGGCACAAGAATTTGCGGCTGCACTTTTAAATCAGCGACGCCTTCAATGTTCGCGATGGCGGCACGCACGGCGTCGGCTTGCGCACGCAACACATCGAGATTCTCGCCGTAAATGCGCACGACCAACGTGGCGCTTGCGCCGGTGAGCACTTCTTTGATGCGCTCACGCAAATACGTGAGCAGATCGCGATACAGGCCGGGATAACCGTCGACGACTTTTTGAATTTTCGCGACGGTCGGTGCGTAATCGACTTCCGGATCGAGGCTGATCCACAGCTCGGTGAAATTCGGGCCGACGACTTCATCGGCCACTTCCGCGCGGCCGATGTGTGAGCCGAAATTGCGCACGCCGGGAATAGCACGTAGCTCTTGGCTGGCGCGTTCGGTGATGCGTTCCATCGCTTGCAATGAAGTGCCGGGCTTCTCGACCCAGTGCATCAAAAAATCATATTCTTTAAAATGCGGGAGAAATTCTTCGCCTAAAAATTGAAACGCGATCAGCGCAACGACGATGGTTCCAACGAGTGAGGCCATGACGCGTTTCGGCCGCTGAATGAATCGCGGCAAAATTTTTTCATAGCGTAATTTGAGCCAGCGCACCAATGGCGCATCAGTTTGGTGAGGCGTTGCTTGCGGCAATAACAAAAGTGACAGCGCCG
>CAYUVM010000482.1:0-4219 GCA_964447935.1 uncultured Cytophagia bacterium
CCAACGGCGGCGTGGTGGATAAATTCATGGGCGATCAAATCATGGCGCTGTTTCAAGGGCCGAAGGGCGTGGAGAATGCGGTGCAAGCGGCGGTGGAAATTCAGCGCGCCGTGCGGGAGTTGAACAAACAACGCGACGCCGCCGGGGAATTGCCGTTGTGGGTCGGGATCGGCATCAACCACGGCCTCGCCGTCATCGGAAAAATGGGGTCGAAAAATCGGATGGATTACACCGTTATTGGCGACGTGGTAAATATTGCCAACCGTCTGTGCAGCCTGGCGCGCGCCGGCCAAATCGTCGTCGAATATAGTTTGACCCGCCGGCTCAATGGGCATTATGCATTTACGCGATTGGAACCGATTTATGTGCGGAATCGCATGAAGCCGGTGGATATTTGCGAGATTGACTACGATCGTGAAATTATTATGTAGAAGCTGGCGGCTGGTTTTCCGTTGTGGGTTGCTGAAACCTCGATGCATGACTGTGCTTGCTGGTCACTGGCTAAGGGGAATTATTGCATTCAATCTTATTTTGTCTTTCGCTTCACCTCTCGCGAGTCAAAGTTTATTTCAGAATTTTGGCGCTGCAGCGCGTTCGGTCGGATTGGGTGGCCCGCAATTGCTCGGCCCCAGTGATGCGACCACGGTGTTGTGGAGCCCAGCCGCGCTGGCCGGTTTGCGCGAAAATAAATTTATTCTAACTTCCAATCAACCGTTTCAATTTTCGGCCGTGAGTTTGATGGGATATTGGCCGGAGGTGGGTAGCCTCGGGTTGAGCCTCGCCCGTTTTCCCATGGCCAATTCGAATTTAGATCGCGCTAGTTTAGGCTGGGCGCGTTCGTTCGGCCGCCCCGTTGCCTTCGGTTTGGCGGTGCATGGGAATCGCCAGCGCCAGACGGAGTTTGCCACGGCCTCACTGGGCGTGGTGTGGCAACCATTGGGACCGCGCCTGCCGCTCGCGCGTGATCCGTATCAAGGCTCTTTTTTTAACGTGCCGCTCACGACCTTTCCGTTGGCGTTTGCATTGCAGGCGAGCGACCTGCCGCTGGGCCGCGAACGGCTGTCGAGTTTTTATATCGCCGGTGCGGCCGCGCGTTTTTATCGGAATGGGCCGGCGGCGCTTGCCAGTTTTGAGTGGCGCGGTAACCAAAGTTTGCTGCGGTTGGGCCTCGCTTCCCCGGTGTTCAAGTATTTTTCTGTGTATGGCGGAATTTTCGATGCAAAATTGCAAAACACGGCTTTGGGCCTCGCGGCTTTCAGTAACGCCTACAGTTTTGACGTGGTTTATTCTTTTGCGGATAAAAAATTTCTTACCGGCATAGCCTTTCGCCTCGGCCCCCGGCCTGCCGAGCGCGCGCGTCAGCATTTATCGCGCGGCATGGCGCTCGCCAAAACATCCAGTTTTCGCCCGGCACGCCAACAATTCAAGCATTATTTGCAATTTGAGCCGGAAAGCGCCAGAATTTTGAAACTCGACAGCGCGCTGACCGTGCAAATTCGGCGCGAAGATGAGCGCATTGCCCGCCTAATGGAAGAAGGGCGGGCGTTGGAGAAACGCTTGAAATATGTGGAAGCGGCCGTCAAATATATCAATGTCCTGCAAAGCAATCGCGAACACCGTGCGGCGCAAAAAAAACTTGCCCGTCTGGCCCCGCAATTGGATTTTTATATCAAGCGTGAGTATCGCAACGCGGTGCAGTTGTTTGAGGACGGCAATTACCCGGAAGCCCGCAAGCGTTTTGAAAGCATTTTGCTCGTGGGGCAAAATTACGCCGACACGCAGGATTATCTCAATCGCATCGCCGCGCATTTGCAAGAAGAGGCCGGAAAGTTTTTTGTGCGTGGCCTCGGGTATTTTGAGCAAAACAAGCTGACCAATGCCCGCGAACAATTTCAAAGGGCGCTGGATTTAACGCCAACCTACGAAGCCGCTCAAGCTTATCTCGACTCCATTCAGATCCGGGTGGAGGCGCAAAAAATACGCGTCACCCGGTTGCTCGCCGAAGCCGAACGTTTGAATCGGCGGCAACAATTCAATCGCGCCTATCGCGCCTATCGTGAAGCGCTTGATCTCGATCCGGCCAACGATGCGGCGAAACAGGGGATGCGGCTTTTGCAAAATCGCATCGATGCCGAAGTCAGCGAAAAATTGCAGAATGCCACCCGTGCTTTCGAGCGTGGCGATTATGCCGCCGCAAATGAGATCGGCAGACAGATTCTCGACCTGGTGCCGCGCCACGAGGAAACCACTAACCTGCTGCTGCGCATCAATCAGATCAACAGCCGGCGCGCCGAAGATTATGTGCAACGCGGCTTGGCTTATTTGGAGAAAAGGGATTGGAATAATGCGGTTGATGAATTTGACAAGGCATTGAACGTCGATCCGAAAAATCGCGCCGCCGAAGCCAAACGGCAAGAAGCGTTGTCGCAGAGTGACATTCAACAACTTTTGGCGCAGGCGCAGGTGCAATCTAATCGCATGCAGTATTTAAAGGCGATTGAATTTTATAATACGATTCTCGAACGCGATCCCAACAATATTACGGCGCGCACGCGTCTCACCGAATGCCAGAAAGAGCTGGATCAGCAAGTGGATCGCCACTTCAAGGCCGGCCTCAATCTTTTTATCAATGATGATTATGACGGCGCGATCAAAGAGTTGAATAAAGCGTTGGCCATCAACCCGCGACACAAACAGTCGCTCGATTACAAACAAAAAGCGCAGCAGAGTCTCGAAGCGCTGAAGCGGCTGCGCGAATGAGGCCGCTGACGGCGAAAACGTTGGTCAAGTCTCTCCGCTTCGGGGATGGGTGTGTGCTCATTTTGTTTTTAGCGCTGGCCCTCGGTAGTTTTTGGGCGGGCGATTTTTTGAGGGCCGGAGAAAAGATTGACAAGCAGCTAACGGCGAGCCTCGTGGTCAATAACCAGGAAATCGCCACGAAGGCATTGGCGAGTGCCGCTGTTTTCGATATTCCAGGAGCGCTGGGCGTGATGACGTTGCAAATTGAAAATAATGGTATTCGCGTGCAGCGTAGTTCCTGTCCAAATCAGGTTTGTGTTAAACAAGGGTCGGCGCGACGGCCGGGTGATATCTTGGTTTGTGTGCCCAATCGGTTGGTGGTTGTGATTCGCGGATATGCACCACCGCGTAATCGCGCACCGCAGGAAAGTCGCGGGGATGCAGTCACCCGTTGAAATGATGGCAACCCCGCACAAATTGACGCGCACGGCCCTACTCGCTGGTTTTGGGCTGGTGATGTTTTTGTTTGAATCTCTGTTGCCGCGCCCGTTGCCGTGGGCCAAACCGGGACTCGCCAATATCGCGACGCTGTTGGCGCTTTATTGGCTTGGCCCCGCGAGTGCATGGGCTGTTACCTTGTTGCGTGTTCTCCTCGGCAGCTTCTTCCTCGGCGCATTTCTTAATCCCGGATTTTGGCTATCGCTGGCAGGTGGCGTTGCCGCCGTAGCAGTCATGACGGCGCTCAAAAAATTTGGCGTGAAACAATTTAGTGTTATCGGCATTAGCCTCGCCGGCGCGCTAGCGCATGTTCTCGCGCAAATCACCGTCGCGGGATTTTTAATTGTCAAGCGCGTGGAAATTGTTTATCTTTTGCCCGCAATGCTCTGGCCTGCGTTATTTGCCGGCCTCGTGGTGGGAGTTGTTGCGTTGTTGCTGCTGGAACGATTGACAACAGTTAAAACTCAAGACTGGGCAAGGTGTGATTCAATGCTCTGAATAAATTGTTGAAACGTCATCGGGGCATTCAGCGGGTCGTGGCGTGCAGGGTCATGAAAAGGGTGAATATGCCAGCCTCCGGTATTGTCTGCCCCAAAGATTCTCTGGTTGTTTTTGATCAAAACAAAAGCCGTGCGCCTCGTGAATTCATTGTGGAAAGCGTCGATAAATTGGTTGTCAGTGATCGGGAGGCGTATATTGACCGAAGTTTCAGTGAGTCGCCGCATACTTGGAATCCCACAGATTGGCGAAGCTTCAGCAGTCACAAAGATTTCATAAACAAAATCATTCACCTTCACGGCAGGCTTTCAGAGATTTGGCGAAAACGCGGGAGATCAGCATGTACCGTTTCCCATTCCCAGTAATCCTTTTCGACTGCATAAGAAAACTTATCGGTAATTTGATCGTTTTCCCAGGCCTGCTGAAATTTTTCAAAAGACATCTCATAGCGCTGCTCGAAGCTCTTGATCTGCTGTTCGGCTTC
>CAYUVM010000483.1:0-4209 GCA_964447935.1 uncultured Cytophagia bacterium
TGATCTTGACGCCGCTGCTGGTTTATTTGCTGTCGCGTGAAAGCCTCAATTTCCGCTGCTATGCGCTGGTCGTTTTCCTGGTGGCCTCGCTGACGGATTGGTACGACGGCTACGTGGCGCGCAAATGGGGCATCGTCACGCAGTGGGGAAAGTTTCTCGATCCGCTGGCCGACAAAATTCTTGTGCTCACCATGTTTTGTGTTTTTGTGTGGCTCGGCGTGGTTAAAACCTGGATGGTGGTGGTGATCGCCGCACGCGACATCATCATGACATTGCTGCGGCTGTACGGCGATTGGAAACGGCAACCCGTGGTCACCAGCATGTCGGCCAAATGGAAAACCGTCGGCCAAATGACGGCGATTTACGTTATTCTACTTTATTTGGTTATACAGGCGTACACGCTGGCCACTGGCATTAGCCCGGTGTGGTTGCATTGGTTGCAAGCCAGTCAAGCGTTGGACAAAATGATGTTGGTGGTCACCGGCATCACGCTGGCCACCGGCATTCAGTATATGGTGGAAAATTGGCGGCTGGTGCGCCATTTAATTTTTGCCTGTTTCCGGGTGTTCGATCCGGGGAATCTGGCAAAATGAAGCCTTCTGCCCATGCGCCTTTACTCCCGCGCCTGATTGCGACCGTCGGCTTCATCGGTTATTCTCCTCTGGCGCCCGGCACGATGGGGAGCCTCGTCATTGCCCTTGTTTTTTTCCTCTTGCCGCCGTATCTTACCATAGCGCTTCAGGTTAGCCTTTTGGTGGTTTTGTTTGCCGTCGCCGTGTGGTCCGCCCAGCAAATGGCCACGGCGCATCGACCGGCGACGCCCGGCAAAATCGACCCGCAGGAGGTGGTGATCGACGAAGTGATCGGCATGGCGGTCGCGCTGGCTTTCGTGCCCCTGCGCTTCCAAACGATTGCCCTCGGCTTTTTGCTCTTTCGAATCTTCGATGTTACCAAACCTTTTCCCGTCCGCCGTTTGGAAAAACTGCCCGGCGGCTGGGGCATCGTGATGGACGATGTCATGGCCGGAGTTTATGCCAATGTCGTATTGAGAATCATGTTAAAATATTTTTTGTCATATTAAGTGTACTGTTAGAGCAACCAGCATCCAGCTACCAGATAGCATGACCGCAGAAATAATTTCCATCGGCGATGAGTTGCTCATTGGTCAGATCGTCAATACCAACGCGTCGTGGATGAGCCGCCAGTTGAATCTGGCCAACGTGCAAGTCAAACACGTGAGCGTCGTTGGTGATGATCGCGACGATATTCGCCGCAGTCTCGATCTGGCGCTCTCCCGCGCCGACGTCGTGTTGTTGACCGGCGGCCTCGGCCCGACCCACGATGACATCACCAAAAAAGTCGTCGCCGAATATTTTGACTCGGCAGAAATGGTGGTGGACGAAAAAGTGTTGGCGCATGTGAAAGGCTTTTTTCAACGCCGCAATCTGCACATGGCGCCGGTGAATGAAGGCCAGGCGTTGGTGCCGAGAAAGGCAACCGTCTTGTGGAATGATTACGGCACCGCCCCCGGCCTGTCGTTTGAACACGCTGGCCGTTACTGCGCCATTCTGCCGGGCGTGCCGGCGGAGATGCAACATCTCATGAGCGAGCGAGTGTTGCCGTTTTTAAAAACGAAAACCCCAAACCTCGCCATTCGCCATCGCACGATTCGCACGGTTGGCGTTGGCGAGTCCGCTCTTTTTGAAAAACTTGCGCCAATTGCAGAACTGGAGCAATTCGGCAAAATCGCCTTTCTACCGCATTTTTCGGCGGTTGATGTGCGCATTTCGGTTTATGAAAATGACGCCGCTGCTGCCGAGCGCCGCATTCGCGCCGCGGAAGAATATATTCTCGCTCGCGTTGGACAAAGTGTTTATGGCTTTGATGAGGAAACGCTGGAAAGTGTCATTGGGCGCTTGCTGATCGCGAAGCAAGCCACGCTGGCCGTCGCCGAATCTTGCACCGGCGGATTTGTGGCGCATCGGCTCACCAACGTTTCCGGCAGTTCGCAATATTTTGATCGCGGCGTCGTCACGTACAGCAACGCCGCGAAAATACAACTGCTCGGCGTGCCGGAAGAAATTATCCAGCAGCACGGCGCCGTGAGTGAAGAATGCGCCAAAGCGATGGCCGCAGGTGTGCGTCGCCACAGCGGTACAACTTACGGTCTCGCCACCACCGGTATCGCCGGCCCCACCGGCGGCACTGACGAAAAACCCGTTGGCCTCGTTTGGGTTGGCGTCGCGACCCCGGATCGCGTTATCGCGCACAAATTTTTGTTTACCAAAGATCGTTTAATTAATAAAGAACGCTTCAGCCAAATGGCGCTGAATTTGTTGTTTCGGGAACTGAAGGGGTAATGTAACAATTGAAAAGCTATTTTAAAATTGATGATTGTTTGTATATTTGAATAAGACTATCCAATAGGTGAAGCATGTACGAACGAATTTCAATTAATCCCAACGTGTGTCACGGCCAAGCTTGCATCAAAGGCACGCGTATTCCCGTTCATCAGATCGTTCTCATGCTTGCCAATGGCGATACCATCGAAGACTTGCTGCAAGATTATCCTTCAATAACACGCGACGACATACTCGCTTGTCTTGAGTATGCTGGAGCATTGGCTGAGGAACAGATTACACCAATCGAAGCATTTGCAAGTTAATGTTGAAGATAATTGTCGACGAAAATATCCCTTTAATGACCGTTGCTATGCTTCGCAGCTTGACCCATGATGTGCTGGATATTCGAGGTACGCCGAATGAAGGGATGCCCGATCCCGAGTTGTGGTTAAGGAGTCAAAACGACGGGCGATTATTGATTACCACAGATAAGGGTTTTTCCAAGTATCGCAATGAATCTCATTATGGGATATTGATCGTACGTCTCAAAAAACCTAATCGCGCCAAAATTCATCAACGTGTCATGCAAGCAATAAATCAATTTGGCGAAAATGAATGGAGTGGTTTCCTCGTCGTCATGCGAGATGTCGTGCAAACGGTATGGAGGGCAAAGCAGTTATGAAGCTGCAAGAACTCACGCCCATGCTGTATACCGAGCATCTCCAAGAAACCGTGGCGTTTTATACAACGGTTCTCGGCTTTCAGCGTGCTGGTCTGAGCGAAGAAGCCGGTTGGGCCTCGGTCAAACGCGATAACGTGACAATCATGTTTGCGCTGCCCAATGCGCATTTGCCTTTTACCAAGCCGACCTTTACGGGTTCGTTGTATCTGAATGCCGACAATGTTGACGCTTGGTGGCAGCAATTGAAAGATAAAGTTGAAGTTTGCTATCCGATTGAAGATTTTGATTGCGGCATGAGAGAATTTGCCGTCTACGACAACAACGGCTACTTGCTCCAATTCGGGCAGGATATTTCTACGCGTTGATATGATGCAAACGCTGCGGACTTTCATTGCGCTGGACATGCCGGCGGAGATTAAAACGGCATTGGCGAACTACATGCAGCCGCTCAAGTCGCTGCGCGGCCGCGTGAGTTGGACGAAGCCGGAGAACTTGCATCTGACTCTTAAATTCCTCGGCGACACGCCAGCCGCGCGCCTCGAAGCAATCGCTGCCGTTTTGCACGAGATCGCCGCTGCAACGCCAGCATTCTCGGCAAACGTTACCGGCACCGGCGTTTTCCCGAACGAAGAAAAACCGCGGGTGTTGTGGGTGGGGTTGGACGAGCCAACGGGGACGCTGTTTAAATTAGCCCAGGCGATTGATGCGCGGATGCACCGCTATGGTTTTGAAAAAGAAAAACGCGCCTTTGTGCCGCACTTAACGATAGGCCGGGTCAAAGAGGCGCGCATTGCGGAAATCATTCGCAGCCTTCAAGAAAAACCGTTGGCGGCGAGGCCGGCGCATTTTAATGAAATTGTTTTTATGCAAAGCGAGTTGCACGCCGCCGGCTCGATTTACACGCCGCTGCGAAAATTTGCTTTAAGCAAAATTTGATATTTTATTATTCAATCCCAACGCATTAATTCGGCGCAGAAAAGCATATTGGCTTCGTCTGCTTGATCTGTTTATTAAAATACCATAACATCCTTCGGGAGGAGCAATGACTAGCGAGAAAGAAAAGGAAGAAAAACTTAAAGCGCTTGAGCGCGCCATTGTTGAAATCGACCGGCAACACGGCAAAGGCGCGATTATGCGGCTGGGCGACGACCGTGCCAAGCTGGCGATCGAAGCCATTCCCACCGG
>CAYUVM010000484.1:0-4208 GCA_964447935.1 uncultured Cytophagia bacterium
TGCCGCCGCAACCCTGTTTTTACAGCCTGAAACCACGAAGTCAGAAAGTTGAGTTCTTGATAAATCGTGTCGTAAAAACGCTGATCGCCGACCGGCGCGACGGAAATGCCGGTGTGATACAATTCCGGCGCGCGAAACATCATATTGAGCGTCATCGAGCCGCCGCCGCTCCAGCCCCAAATGCCGACGCGCGTCGAATCCACAAACGGCCAGCGCCGAATGACGCGGCACGCCGCGGCCTGATCTTGCGAGGCGAGAATGCCGATTTGCCGGTAAACGATTTTGCGCCAATCTCTTCCGCGCGGCGCCGGCGTGCCGCGATTGTCGACACTGATCACCACATAACCTTGCTGCGCGAGCATGAGGTGCCAGAGCTTGCCACTGCCGCCCCAACTATCGAGAACGGTTTGTCCAGCCGGTTCGCCGTAAACGTGAAAGAACACGGGATACTTTTTGTTCGGATCGAAATTATACGGCTTGATCATCCAGCCATCCAACTCGACGCCACTGCCGATGTTGACGCGAAAAAATTCCGCCGGCTTTTGTTTGAGCGCCCGAATTTTCGCGCGCAAAGTTTTGTTACTCGCCAGCTCGCGCACGACTTTGTGTTCCGGCAAACTCACGAGCACCGTCGCGGTTGGCAAGTCGATATTAGAATAGCGATGCAACGCCCACTTCGCATCCGGCGAAATATTATAGGAATTGGTGCCGCGCAAATCCGGCGGCGTCAGGCGCTCCATTTTACCCTTGCCATCCATGCGGGCGCGATAGAGATAACGCTGCGTTGCATTGTCCGGCGAGGCGATGAAATAAAGCCAACCGTTTTTTTCATCGAGATTTTGCACGCTTTCGACATCGTATGCTCCGGGTGTGAGCAACTGCGTTTTGGTACCGTCGCGGGAAATCAAATACACATGCCGCCAGCCATCACGCTCGCTTACCCAAGTGAATTGTTTGCCATTCGCCAGCCAATTGAGATCGTCACCAACATCGACCCACGCGCTGTCGCGCTCGGAGATGATCGTGCGAACGCCGCCGGTGCGGGCATTGCCGAGCATCACGGTATTCGTGTTTTGCAAACGATTGACATGCTGCAACACAATTTCTTCGGAGCTGGCGGCCCAATCCATGCGCGCAATATAATTGTTGCGCGGATCGCCGGGCACATCGATCCAGCGTGTCTCGCTGCCGCTCGCGCTCACCACGCCGACGCGGCAAGAAGAATTCGTCGTGCCAACTTTCGGATATTGCACCGGAATGACAAACGAATACAGCGAATCGGTGTTGTTGATCATCAGAAAATCACGTACACCCGCAGCGTCGAGTTGCCAGTAGGCGATGGACTTGCTGTCCGGGCTCCAGCGAAAACCGTCACGCAACCCAAATTCTTCTTCGTACACCCAATCGAACGTGCCATTAATAATTGTGCGTGAGCCGTCACGCGTAAGCTGCGTGATTTTGCCGATGCTTAAATCTTCGACGTAAATATTATTTTCGCGGACGTAACCGACGCTGCGATTATCCGGCGAGAATTTCGCAAACATCAACGTCGACGGTTTGGCTTCGCCACCGAGTTGGCGCAGTTGCCAGGTGGTGAGATCGAGCACCCAATAATCGCCACGCGTGTTGAGCCGCCAGACGCGTTCCGTGTTCGTAAAAATGAGCAGCCGTTGGCGATCCGGCGACCATTCGTAATCGTCAATTGCCAACGCTTTCGATTCACCGGAGGGCACAAGGCGTTTCGCCGCGATCAAAATTTCGCGGCGCCCGGTTGCCGTCTCGTAACGCACAATATCCCTGCCGCCCTCCGCTTCTTTGGAAGGCTCCAGCGTGGTGTAACCGCCGCCGCCATCAATCCACCGGGCCGGGCCGAACCTTTCGGCGGCAAATTCGCGCGAGCTGAAAATTCTTTCCAAGGTGAGTAAAGTCGAATCGGGCGTTTGTGCCGATGCGGGTAAAGACGAGAGAACCAGAATCCCAATGAACTTTGCTATCGCTAAACGAAATTTCATCACAGCCTCCTCGCAAATTGCATCAACAAGTACACGATCACCTTAATTTATTACGCGTCAATTCAAACCAAGTCAAAGGGCGAGGCCATGATTCGACGCTGCTTACCATGCCCAAGTAACGTACCGGTGTGCTGAATACTATCCCGCGAACGAGTGCTTCTAAAACGAACTCGTTGTCCAACATGATAACGCGGCGAGATGAAATTGTCAAGCCAATCTTTTAAAAAATCCAAGTGTAGCCGAGAAAAATGGCCAGGCCGGCATGAATGAGGAGCGTGATAAACATGAGGTAAGTGAAAGGCAGATGCAGCGTGTGCCAATAAGAAAATGCGCGGGTCGTGGCATTCAAGGTCAGGCGGCTGCTTTCGAGAAAAAATTTTCGGGAGAGCAACGATAAAACGCGGCGCGCGCTTGAGAGGGGTATTCCTCGCGAACGCAGATGTTGATTCCAATCACGCAACTCGCGCCGCCGTTTTCTCCACAATCGCCAAAGGGTCGCCGAATTCGCCTCAACTTTTAGTGCAAGGTGGCGTGAGGGGAATTTTGATGACGTCGTTTCTTCGTGGACGCCGCTGGTTTCCAAATAACTTTGCACGGCCCTGATTTCGGCGTTGATTTCTTGCAGAGAGAGTATGACGCCGCGTTGGTTGCGCGGCATCAGGGCAAAAAGAAAGCGTCCGACGAAGCCGCTCGCCATCACCAGCATCATGGACCAATAACAGATCGAAGCGACGCCGCCGAATTTGAACGTGGTATGCAGCGTCGCCAGCAAAGGCCCGGCAATGCCGAAATAAACATGAAACTGAAACCAGGAGCGCGGTGTCCCCCAATTTTCGAGCCGGCGCCAACGCTTGCGTAACGGATAAAGCAGCGTCAAAAAGCAAAACAACGCGCCGAATACACCAAAGCCCTGTCCAACAATCCCGCTCGGCTTGAGAATATCATGCAGCGGATGTTGTGGGCGCGCGGTAATGGCGGCTTCATAATAATCGGCGCCAATGCGCAACGCCGCGAAGATGGCCAGCGCGGTGAGAAAAATCAATCCCAAAATAACATACATGTGCGCTTCGATTCCCCAATTCGCTTTTGCCGGCGCGGGTTCAACCGCTCGCAATTCGTCCATCGCCGCAGCCGTATTTTGCAAAATGGTTTTCTCCGGAAAGATTTCTGGCCGGGCGTTTTGTGGCGGCGGTTGGCGAAGAGACGTCGTTTCCATAATTAAATGACAGCGCTTTTATAAAAATTGTATCGCACCGGGTTATTTATGCAATGCTCTTTCCGGGCAACGGTTCACCATGCAGGGTCCGCATTTGGATGCCGATTTCCTTTAAAAAATCAAAAGGCAGAATGCCGCCGGCCATGACGATGACGGCGTCGTTCGGAATAGACTTTTCTACGCCATTGATTTCCAAACGAACGGCGTCGGGTGTAATCGCTTTAACCTGGCTCGGCAACCAGGCCCGGAGGCGGCGATTGTTGATCGCATCTGCAAGCATCTGCCGATTACGCGATTTGGCGCGGGTGAAACTCTTTTGCCGGTAGGAAAGCGTGACGCGGGCGCCGGCTTCCGCTAACAGCAAAGCACATTCGAGTGCGCTGTCGCCGCCGCCAACCACAAGGCATTGGCGGCCGGCGAACTCGCGCGGATCATCGAGTTGGTAAATAACTTTGGGCAAATGCTCACCGGGGACGCCAAGCTGCCGCGGCGTGCCACGGCGGCCAAGCGCGAGCAAAACGTGGTTTGCCGAATATTTTTCGCCGGCGGCAATCACTTCAAAGCGCGCGCCGGTTTTTGAAATTTTTTCCACGCGTTTCTTGGTGTGAATTTTCACGCCGGTGGCGGCGATAATCTTTTGCCACTCCGCCAGCAAATCTTCTTTGCGTACATCGCGGAAATAAATTTTGCCATATCCGGGTAAATGAACCGGCGCCGTCATGACAATCTTTTGCCGGGGATAACTCAAAATGGTGCCGCCGATATCGTTCTGCTCCAGCGTGAGATAACGCATTTTTTTTGCCGCGGCTTGTAAGGTCGCGCCCAATCCCGCCGGGCCGGCGCCGATAATGATAACATCAAATGCCGCGCGCTGGCGTTGCGGTTTTGCAGCGATGCGATCAATGCATTGCATGCCTTGTCGCAAAGAATTACGAATAAGCCCGATGCCGCGCAATTCACCGACGACATACATGCCGGGA
>CAYUVM010000485.1:0-4206 GCA_964447935.1 uncultured Cytophagia bacterium
CTTTCACAACTGGCCCGTTATATTCGGAACCGAGAGTTCAAAACCACCACGGTGAACTCTTCTGACTCGTCCACCCCTTATTGGGTGCATACCCTGCGCGGCCACCTGTCAGGAATCAAAGACGACGTCAGCATCATCATTTCAAAACGGAACCAGCAGGACAGACGTCCTGAATTCTTCTTGAGCACTGATGTCAAACTCAATGCACAAGAAGTGCTGAGTCGCTACACGCGACGTTGGGCCGTTGAAGTTGATCACCTGTATTTGAAAGTTCGTTTGGGTTTAGGAGACTTCCGCTTGCGCCGTTATGAAGGCATCACCAAGTATTTCGATTTGGTCGGTTTGACCTTGGCCTACCTCTATTGGCGCAAGGTCGAAGATACCGAGGCCGATTTCAAAACCTTGAGTGATGTAATCGCCCAACATTGTTATGACCAACAAGAAGCCTGTTTGCGAACATTTGGTAACTATGTTCTCAAATCAGGATCTGTCGATCACGCGATGACAAGGTGGTACAAGCAAGCGGCCTGATTCGCACGCGCAAAAAAACTGATGGCACGAGACGAGGGGACAGGGGTGAAGTCTGCCCGCAGCTAACGATTGGCTGGTCAACTCCAGCCATTTTTTAAAAAAGAACGTGAAAATTTGCCAAACTACAGCTCTTTAATTGAAGCTTCGCCCAGCTCGCGCGATTGAATTTAAGATCAGCCGGTGACGAGCCGAAAATCAATTCACGTTTGCGACAATCGTCGGCCAGCGTCTGCGGCCAATATTGCGGCGACGCCGCATCGCTGGCAAATGCGACGGCGAGATTCACAATTTCTCCTTTTAAAAATCGGTGTGCGATCTTAAATTCGATTATCCCCGGCGTTCCCGTATTCATGTTATTCGCCAGCCAACCGTTGGACTTTAAATAGGCCGCACGTGCCGCCTCGGCTTGCGGCGTGAACGTGCGCTCACGCAATTCCCAAACAAACTTTTGTTGCGGCTGCCATAACTCGCCATTTTGCCAATACGTCATCGTTCCCAAGGCCGCCGAAGCATGATGCACGAAAATGGTGTCACCCGCCGTGACATAGACATGGCACCAGCCGTGACTCGTTCCGTGCACGCCGACGTAAAGAAAATTTCCATCGTGCTGCAGAAGCAACTCACCGCCGCCAACGAGCTCTTGTTTGAGCGCATTCTTCCACTCGTCGTCGCCGAGTTTTCCATCTATTGCCGGCGCGCTTGCTTTGGGAATTTGCAGCGGCTGCGTTGCGGTTTGTGAAAATGCGGTGTTGAGTCCGGCTAAGAATAGAAGACAAAAGATTTTCATCATACTTTTTCACAATAAAAATTTCAACTTTGGGCCGGTGAAGACGAAGCCCTGTTTTTCATAAAAGCACCGCGTGCGTTCCCAGCGCGCTGATTCGGGCGCGGTGACGTCGAGGCGAGTCCAACTTTTTTGCCGGCCAAAATTTGTTCGGCTCATCGCTCGGATGTCAGCCGGATGATTCCTGTGGCATCGCGCACGAAAATATTCGCGCCGAGGAGTACCGGCATGGCAAAGATCTCGGCGTCGGCAACGTCGTAACGTCGCTCGATTTCAAACATTGGCGTGTTGCGCCAAGCGACAATGAGATCCGCCCCGTTGGTCAGGTAAACAACGTGGCGCGGTGTGAGCAGCACCGAGGCGTGCCAACCCTCTCGTCCTTCGGTGGCCCAGCGAATCGCGCCGGTTTTTGCGTCGAGCGCAACGAACTGGCCCTTTTGCCGCGCGGAGTGGCCGTAGATCACGCCATCGGCATAAACTGGGGAGCTCATGTACATCGCCACCTCTGCGTTTTTCCACACTTCATTTGCTTGCCACTTGCCATTGCTCTGCTGCAGCGCAAATGCATGCGTGCCCTGGCGTGTGCCGGAGATGATGAGAAGCGAGCCGGTCCAAACTGGCGTTGCGATGTTCTCATGCCACTCATCGAGAAACGGCACGGACCAAAGTTGGCTGCCCGTCTTCGCGTCGAGGCCGACGATCGAGCTATCGGTCATCGTCACGATTTGCATTTTGCCCGCGATGTCGAACACAACCGGCGACGCATAGCCTGGGCCATGTCCGCGCCATTCCCATTTGGTCGCGCCATTGCTCGGATCGAGCGCCAAGATTTGTCCGCCATGAACATCGCTGCCCACTTGTATCACCACGAGGTCGCCGAGCGCGAGCGGCGAAGCGGAAGTGCCGCAGAAGAGCTTTGAGGTGTCAACCGTTTTGGAAAAATCCTTACGCCAAAGTTGGCGACCGGTCGCAGTATCCCATGCCGTGAGCACGCCGGTAATGCCGAGTGTGAAGATGCGCTTGCCCATCACAAGCGGCGTTGCGTTCGGCCCTTTTGCCATCTTCGTCGCATAACGATTCTTTTCTATTATTACCGGATACTTTTGCTGCCAAAGAATTTTTCCGCTTGTCAGCTCGATAGCCATGACGATCTCATCGGGATCGCGGCGGCTGTGAATGAACACGCGGCCCTCTGCAACGATTGGCGACGAGTAACCTTCGCCGATTTCGAGGCGCCAAACACGGCGCAATGAATCAGGCCATGAGGCCGGCACATTGGCGGCGGGCACCAATCCATCGCGCGTCGGGCCGCGCCATTGCGTCCAGTCTTGCGCAAGGGATGATTGCGTGAGGGCTAATACGAAAAGTGCGACGACGACTATGATGCACACTTTGTTGAAAGAAGGACTTCTCATTCCTAACCAGGTTTCGAGTTGCATTGAAAAAACAATCGACCAGCAAAGGCAAAACGGTTAACCGCAAACGAAGCTTTTAATTGTTTGGCCAGAAATAGTTTTGCCATTCACATGCCTTTATAGATTCTCTTTCACAAACTCCGCCAGCGTTTGAAAGAGGTGCAAATACACCAGCGGGTTGCCGGTGCCTTGCAGGCTGTGATTGCCGCCAGGATAGAGCATGAACTGAAAGTGTTTCTTGTTTTTTTGCAACGCCGTGAGCAAATGCAGTGTGCTTAAAAAATGCACATTGTCATCTTGATCACCGTGCACGATCAACAACTCCTGATCATCCCGCAAGCGCGCGACAAAATTCAGCGGTGACGCTTCTTTGTATCCTTCCGGATTTTTCTGCGGTGTGGACATGTAGCGCTCGGTGTAAATCGTGTCGTACATTTCCCAACCGCCGCCTGGCGCGACGGCCATGCCGAGCTTGATCACCTGCGGGCCGTCGTATTTCGCCATCGCCATCAGCGTATTGTAGCCGCCGTAACTCCATCCCCAAATGCCGATGCGCTTTTCATCAACGTACGGCAACGCGCCAAAATATTTAGCCGCGGCGATTTGATCCTGCGCCTCTACCGTTCCCATATTTTTGTGTACGGCGCTCTCGAACGTCTTGCCATATCCCGCCGCGCCGCGATTATCCACGCACGCGACGATGACCTGATATTGCTGTACCAGGTAAGTATGAAAAAATCCAAAGAAAGCATCCCACGCATCGGTGACGTTTTGCGACGCCGGCCCGCCATACGTATACATCAACAGCGGATAATTGCGCGCGGGATCAAAATTCGTCGGCTTGATGAGATAAGCGTGCAGCGGCTTGCCGTCCGCGCCAGGAACGGTGAGAAATTCGGTTTTGGGAAAATCGTACTCCGCCACCGTGCGCACGAGGTCGGCATTGTCTTCGAGATATTTGACCAGCGCGCCGTCGGCCTGGTGCAAGCGCGTCGCCGGCGGCGTGTGGCGATTGGAGAAGGTGTCGATGAAATAGCGCCAATCTTTTGACCAATTGATCGCGTGCGTTCCCTTTTCTTTCGTGATCTTCACCGGCGGCGTTGGATTTGAAGATTTGTTCGGATCGAAAACGAGACGATACAACTGTTGCTCGATGGGGCTTTCCGCATTGGCGGTGAAATAAAACTGTTTGCGCATCACATCATAACCATGAAACGCGGAAACTTCCCACGCGCCGCGCGTGATCTGCCGCGCCGGTCCGCCCGCGGTTTTGTAAAGATACAAATGATTGTAACCATCACGCTCGCTTTGATAGAGCACATGCTTGCCATCATCGAGATAAACGAGCTTGGGATTGCCGCCAAACGGATCGAATGGCTCGACCCACGTGCTTTCTTTATCATCAAAAATAGTTTTGAGTTGAACATTTTCCGGATCGCCATGCAGCAACGTGACGTGATTTTGCTCGCGATTCAT
>CAYUVM010000486.1:0-4199 GCA_964447935.1 uncultured Cytophagia bacterium
CTTTTCTGCTTTTTAGCGGCTTTCACTTTGCATCCGCAGCCCCAAGAAGTGAGTTTCCGGCGGTACACGGCAGACGACGGTTTGGAGAGTAGCCACATCAATTGCCTGCTGCAGGATCACCGCGGTTTTTTGTGGGTCGGCACCGGCAACGGCCTGTATCGTTTTGATGGATACAAATTCAAAGCGTTCAAGCGCAAGCAGGCCGATCCCGCCTCAATCGCGGACAATTCCATCAATGCGTTGTATGAAGACCGGTTCAATCAACTCTGGATCGCCACCAACAACGGCTTAAACGCTTTCGATGTACGCACCGAAAAATTTCTTTATTACCGCAACACGCAAGGCGACGCTGATAGCACGGGGCGAAATTTTATCGCCTCGCTTGCCGGTGATGCGCAGGGCACGATCTGGGTGGGAACCCACGGCAGCGGCCTTTATCGTTTCAATCGCGGCACAAAGCAATTTTCGCTGATTGAGCTAAATCTGCCAAATCACCTCAAACCCGGATGGTTGGAAATCTCTGCGATTTTGGGTGATTCGGCCTCCCCCAATAATCTTTGGCTCGGCACTTTTAAACAGGGTTTATTGAAACTCGATCCGACTTCAAAAAGGTTTCGCCAATACACCCATAATCCTTCCGATCCACAGAGTTTAGGCTCAAATAGCGTCATTGCGCTGCATCGCGATCGCCACGGCACGATTTGGGTCGGCACGCATCAGGGCGGGCTGGCCCGCGTGCGCGGCGATCGCCTCACCGCCCACGATGTTTCAAAACCCGACGCGGAATATTTTAAAATCATCGGCTCCATTGTTGAAGACGCCACGGGCATTTTATGGCTTGGCACTTCCGGCGCCGGTTTGATCGCGTATGATCCGGCGACGGGGCGCTACAAAATTTTCAAAAGCGATCCGACGCATCCGCGCACATTGAGCGACGATTGGATTCTCACGCAATATATCGACCGGGCCGGCAATTTATGGATTGGCACGCGCAGCGGCTTGAGCAAGCTGCAAATCCCCCAGAAGAAAATCACCCACATTAAAAAAAATCCCGATGACCGGCAAGGCCTGCTTGACAACAACGTCAATGGCATGTGGGAAGATCGCCATGGCCAGCTCTGGGTGGGAACCGCCGGCGGCTTGAGTGTCTTTGATGCGCAGTCAAAACTGATCGCTAATTACAAAAATGATCCCAACGACACCGCCAGTTTGAGTTTGAATTTCGTGCAAGTCATTAGCGAGGACAAGCACGGCGATATTTGGATCGGCACGTTCGGCGGTGGATTGAACAAACTCGTCCTTCGGCGCCGCTCGGGACAAGCCCTGAGCGGCGCCGAAGGGTTTATGCGCTTTCGCGAAATTCGTGGCGATACGACCAGCCTCACGCAAAATTTTGTCACGGCGATTTGCGAAGATCGCGCCGGCGATTTGTGGATTGGCACGCTTGGCGGTTTAAACAAATTAAATCGCCAGAACCAGAAGTTCACCCGTTATAAATCCAGCTCGAAAAATCCGCGCGCGCTCAATCATAACGGCATCACCAGCATACTCGAAGATCGCGCGGGCCGGTTGTGGATTGGAACTTACGGCGGGGGCCTGAATCTGCTCGATCGCGCCACTGGCGAGTTTACGCATTACACCAGCGACCGCGCGAATCCCCAAAGTTTGAGCGACAACATTATTTATTGCCTTTTTGCGGAGGCGAGCGGCGCGTTGTGGATCGGCACCAACGGCGGGTTGGATAAATTCGACCCGGCAACCGGGCGGTTCACGCATTATCTGGAGAAAGACGGGCTACCCAATAACGCCGTTATCGGCATTCTGAGCGATGCCGAGGGCAATTTATGGATCAGCACCAACAACGGGCTGTGCAAATTTGATGATCGTTTGCCGGCCGGCCAAAAATTTGTGAATTTCGATGCGCGCAAAGATGGCTTGCAGTCGAATGAATTTAACCAGAACGCGTTTTATCAAAATCGCCACGGCGAGCTTTTCTTCGGGGGGCCAAACGGTTTGAATCGCTTTTATCCGCTGGAGTTAAAACCCAAAACTTCTGCGCCGGCCATCGTCATCACCGCGTTCAACAAATTCAACAAGCCGGTTGCACTTGATCCGGCCATTACCGAAGCCGCGACGATCAAGCTTTCCTACAAAGATTCCTTCTTTTCGCTCGACTTTGCGGCGCTGGATTTCACGCTCCCGGAAAAAAATGAATACGCTTACAAGCTCGAGGGCTTCAACGACGATTGGATTTATTGCGGCAATCAAGCCACGGCCACGTTTACGAATTTGAATCCGGACACGTCTGTTTTTAAAGTTAAAGGGGCCAACAGCGACGGCGTGTGGAATGAAACCGGCGCGAGGTTAAACGTCATCATCACCCCGCTCTATTGGCAAACGTGGTGGTTTCGTCTCGCCGGGGGCGGCGGCATTTTGTTGCTGGCGTATGTATTTTTTCGCCTGCGCCTCGCCAAAGCCGTTGCCGTCGAACGCTTGCGCGTGCGCATCGCCAGCGATCTGCACGACGATATCGGCGCGACGTTGACAAAAATTTCTTTGCACGCCGAGTTGATTCAGGATAATCCGGATTCCAACGACGTGCGTGATTCCCTGCGCAAGATCGGCGCCATGAGCCGCGAGTTGGTGACGACGATGAGCGACATTGTCTGGTCCATCGACGCGCGCAACGATACGGCCGGCCATCTCATCGACCGCATGCGGGATTTTGCCAACAGCGTTTGTGCGCCGCGGCAAATCGAGCTGCAATTTGAAGAGAGCAGCATTGATCCGAACAAAAGCTTGCCCGCCGACGTGCGGCAAAATCTGTATTTGATTTTCAAGGAAGCCGTGAACAATGCGGCCAAATATGCGGAGGCCTCGCAGCTTTTGGTCAAATTGCAAAATTTGAATGGCGCGTTTAAAATGTACATCGCCGACGACGGCAAAGGTTTCGCCGCCGCCGCGCGGCATTCCGGCCACGGCCTGCGCAACATGCAAATGCGCGCCGCCCGTCTCGGCGCGAAGTTGGAGGTCAAGATGGAAAACGGCGTGACAGTATTGTTAGAAGGAAAGGCGATTTAATGCCGGGGTTCAGTATTCAGTAATTGCCGTGCGCCGGTAATTTGTAGAGACATGCCGCCGGTTTTATCGCAGGGCGGCGGGGTAGAACACCCAACGTGTAGGGACGTGCCAACATGTAGAGACGCGCCGCCGGTTTTATCGCCGGGCGGCGGGGTGTAACACCCAACGTGTTGGGACATGCCAACGTGTAGAGACGTGCCGCCGGCACGTCTCTACGGCCGTATTTACCCAACCTCTCCAGCAGCAGTTGCAATTCCGCCGCATGTTGATACCACAAATTCGGGTCGGCGGCGGGAAGGGCCTGCAGTTTTGTGCACGTCATTTCCGCGAAAGCGGAAACCCATTGGCGCGTTGTGGATACCCGCACAAGCGGCAATGACAATGCGCGGTGGTCGGGCAGACGTTCCGGCGGTTTTATCGCCGGACGGCGGGGTAGAACACCCAACGGGTAGAGACGTGCCGGCGGCACGTCTCTACGGCCGATTATTTACCCAACCTCTCCAGCAGCAGCAGTTGTAATTCCGCCGTATGTTGATACCACAAATTCGTATCGGTGGCGAGGGCGGGGTTGCGGTCGCGGCGGGAAGGGCTTGCAGTTTTGTGCATGTCATTTCCGCGAAAGCGGAAATCCATTGGCGCGTTGTGGATACCCGCACAAGCGGCAATGACAATGCGCGGTGGTCGGGCAGACGTTCCGGCGGTTTTATCGCCGGACGGCGGGGTAGAACACCCAACGTGTAGGGATGTGCCAACCTATTGGGATGTGCCAACGTGTAGAGACGTGCCGGCGGCACGTCTCTACGGGCGATTATTTACCCAACCTCTCCAGCAGCAGTTGCAATTCCGCCGCATGTTAATACCACAAATTCGGATCGCCGGCGGGAAGGGTTTGCAGTTTTGTGCACGTCATTTCCGCGAAAGCGGAAACCCATTGGCGCGTTGTGGATACCCGCACAAGCGGCAATGACAATGCGCGGTGGTCGGGCAGACATGCCACCGGTTTTATCGCCGGACGGCGGGGTAGAACACCCAACGTGTAGGGACATGCCAACCTATTGGGAGGTGCCAACATGTAGAGACGTGCCGGCGGCACGTCTCTACGGGCGATTATTTACCCA
>CAYUVM010000487.1:0-4174 GCA_964447935.1 uncultured Cytophagia bacterium
ATACCGCAACTATTTTCAAAACTTGCCCCAGCGCGGACCGGAGTGGTTCAAGCGCGAATATCTCAGCGATACGGATTTTCCGCTCGACAGCCTCGGCCAACGCGCGGTGACGTTGGTTGGCGCGCTCAACTCCAATCAACCGTTGCAACGATTATTGCCGCAGTTGCCCATCGAACGGCTGCCGGACGGGTTTCGTTTTCGCGGCCAGACTTATCACGCTGCCGATGATATTTTCAACTTAACTTATCCCAACCCGCTGAATCCCCGGCAAGCACTGACCATCATCACCGGCAACAGTGATCGAGCCATTTTAGAATCATTACGCCGGAATTCCCGGCGGCGCATGCGGTCGATGGGCGATTACAATCTTCAACAAAACGGCCAAACGACGATTTACGGCTATTTTCAAGACAGCGGCGCCGGCGCGTGGGATCCCGATTCGGTGCGTGAATACAACTTACGCCGCGATGAGCAGCCGGCACAAACTTCGCCGCATTTTAGTTTTATCACCCATGGCAAAAAATTTCCGCCGGACATCATTGAAAAATTAGCTACGCGCTATGAAGAGAATTTAAATCGCTTCATCAAACTTTTTGCCGTACCGGAAAACAAACTGGCGGCGCTGCCGCGACTCACCGTGCATCTTTGGGACAGCGCTGAAGAGAAGGGCATGTTCACCTTCAATACCGATTTGCGCCATCTCGATACCACGCGGCACGCCGCGCATCTGCTCTACTTGCCCAATTTGCGCGGCGATGATTTTTTTGCGGAGGCGAGTTGGTTCATCCCCCGGCTGTTGGGCGCGAGCCAATCCGCGGCCTTAGATGAAGGTTTGGCTACGGCGTACTCGGAAAATTGGCGCGGCAGCGGTTATGCCGGTTGGGCCGCGCGCTTGGTCCAAACGCAAAACGCGCCGCCAATCGCCGATTTATTTGAGCCGCAAATTCGAATGCAAGAATCCGAATTTGTTCGCCAACCGCTGCTGGGCAGTTTCACCGCCTTTTTGTTAGAAAAATTTGGTCCGGCAGAATTCCTTCGGCTTTATCGGCAATGGCCCGAGGCCGGCGTGCCTAAACGTTTCGCCAACAATGTCTCTTGGGAAAACTTAATTGCAGAATGGCAAACGAGTTTACAAAATACGCCCGCGATTCCATTGCGCCAGACGCAACCGCCGAAAATCACCGCGCAAAATTTTCAACGCGGTTTTTGTTATGCTCATGAAGGATACGATATTCATAACGGGTATCTCGGCGCAGCCTCCCGGCAGTCGCTGGAAAAACTCGCAGCGCTCAGTGTGAATGCGATCTCGATCACGCCGTTTGGTTTTATGCGTGATCCCAATGCACCGGCCGCAATCGGACGCAGCGGCGGACCAGGCGGCGAGAGCGATGAAAGCGTTATTGTGGCCAAAGATTTTGCTCACGCGTATCGCATGCGCGCGATGTTGAAACCGCATATTTGGCTGGGCCGCGGCTGGCCGGGCGATATCAACATGCCGACGCCGGCAGCGTGGGAACAATTTTTTGTTCATTATGAACGCTGGATGCGCGGATATGCAGTGCTTGCCGAGATGTACAATTTTGACCTGCTCTGCGTCGGCTTGGAAATGGTGCAAGCGACCGTCGGCCACGAGCCGGAGTGGCGACAGATGATCAAGCGCTGGCGCGGGCTGTATTCCGGGCCGATGGTTTACGCCGCCAATTGGGGGCAAGAATTTGAGCAGGTGAAATTTTGGGAAGCGCTGGATGCCATCGGCATCGATTGTTACTATCCGCTTTCGATAAAAGACAATCCCACCGATGCGGAGTTGCTCGCCGGCGCCCAAAGTATCGCCGCAAAAATTCGCGCCGTCGCGACGGCATACAACAAACCCGTGCTCATCACCGAAATTGGTTTTACCTCCAGCGCGCAGCCGTGGAAAAATCCGCATCAAGAAGATCGGCAAGCCGCCGTTGATCTTGAGGCGCAACGGCGTTGTTACGAGGCCATGTATCAGGCATTTTTTAATTCAGGGGGCAATCGCAACTGGCTGGCTGGAATGTACTGGTGGAAATGGCCGAGCACGCTTGAAGAGGGCGGGGCGCGCGACCGGCAATTTACGCCCAACGGTAAACCCGCAGCGCAAGTGGCGGCGAAATGGTATAAACAACTCGCGCGGGAGTTTCCGCTGAGCGGGCAATGATTTTGAATGTATATTTCTACTCATACTCTTTCTCGCGCTCGCTTTGAAAGTTTGAAAGTAAGATTATGAGTATGAGCAAGAGCAAGAGAAAATCCCGCTACTTCGCTTGTTCTCCCAAATATAAATACCTCCCCAATAAATTCACAAACTTACTCCATTTCGCGCCCCGCGGGCGTTCGTCTTTGTTGATGCGCTCGATGGCATTGAGCTTCGAATCAATCTCATCGGCATAGTAGAGAATAAACGCTTCGCGGGTCATCGGCTCGACGGGTGAGGCCTGCTCTAATTTTCCCTGATGGCTTAAAATCAGATGTTGTAATTTCATCGCCAGCTCGCCGGGAAATTCGGGGAACTCGTTGATTTTGGCCGCCACCATTTGGCTGCCGATGACGATGTGGCCGAGCAAACGGCCGGCGTCGGTAAAATCGAAGTTCGGGCCTGCCGTGTACGAATCGGCTTTGCCAAGATCATGCACCAGCGCCGCCGCGACGACTAAATCGCGATCGACCGCGGGATAAACTTTTGCCAGGCGATCACAAATCGTGGCGATGTTCAGCGTGTGTTCCAGCAAGCCGCCGAGATAATTGTGATGCCACAGCTTGCCGCCGGGAGCGTCAATAAATTTCTTCGCGAAAGCTTCATCATCAAAAAGGCGGCGCAGGAGAGAAAGCAGGTAGGGATTGACAATGCTGTCAATCATTTTCCGAAAGTTTTGCCACAGCACTTGCCGATCCGTTTCGACGACGGGAATCAATTTCGCCAGATCGACTTGATCCTCGGGTTTGGTCCGGCGAATTTTTTCGACGCGAATCTGCCGGATGCCATGATACTCTTCGACGTGTCCGGCCACTTTGACGACGTCGCCGGCTTCCACGCTGTCCGCTTCGGTTTTGCCAAAAAGATCGGGTTGAAATTCCCACCACACCGCGTCGATATGACCGCTGGCATCGGCAAGGTCCAAGGTTAGAAAAGGGTCACCGTTTTTCTTTTTCTTGATTTCTTTGCGACGCACCACGAAGAACGCCGTGAAATGCTCGCCGAGCACGAGGTCAGTGATTGGCTTCATGCTGCCTCCAAAATAAATTTTAGAAAATGCTAACTGATTACTGTCTGGACTCTCAACGCGGACGCAACACCAACGTATTGGCTTTATTCGGCACATCCGGCGCGCGGCGCATGGAAACGGTGCGGTATTTTCCTTGCAACCACAACTTGAGCTGATCATGATGATGCGGGCTAAAAGCCTGGCCGGATTGCCCACCGGGAATGACGGAGTATGAAATTTCGGGATTGGCTAAATCAACGAGACGGCGCACCGACGGGCCGGCCATCACGGCGTACGGTTCAGCCAAACGGTATTCGCCTTTGTTGATCGTATCGGCAGAGCCGCCAAGTGGATATGGGCCGGCATTAAAAACTTGTTTGAGGGTCTCATGCGTTCCCAGCATGTGCGTGAGAGTCAGTTGATGAATTTTTCCCCACTGCCAATCGCCCATGATCTCGCCTTGTTGTTTGCGCAGCGTTTGCAGCATTTGACGGTAAGAGGCCAGCGCGATTGATGCTGCGGTTTCAACCTGGACGGTCGCGCGATCATCAAACCACGGCGACTCCGGATGTTGCGCCAAATATTCCAGCGCGCGAATCGCCAGCGTTGACCACGCCGCGTAGGCCTTGAAGAGCGTGTCGCCCATCTCGTCTTTTATAGTGGCCAGCAGAAATTCCTGCGTCCAGACTTGAAACAATGCGGCCGGGACGCTGTCGGGGGTCTCATTGCCATCCCAAGTGCTCAATAATTGGCGCGCGTCGTTCTCTTCAGCACTCAATGCCGGCGCCAAACCCGTCGCGCTATCCGGTGCGACGGCAGCATCGAGCAATTTAAGCAATAGCGGCAACATCCGGCGCGCGTGCATGGAAACGACGTCATTCTGCATCTGTTGAAAATATTCAACATTAACCCGATCGTTTTGCTGCAGCAATTCCGTAATGCGCTCG
>CAYUVM010000488.1:0-4162 GCA_964447935.1 uncultured Cytophagia bacterium
TTTAAAATTGTGCGCCTAAAGAAATATACCAACGGCGATCTTGCAAAAAAAATCCGCTCAACTCCGAGCGCCCGCTGTTGCGCAGATTGCGAACGGCGAGATTAAGAAAGCTGTTAATGCCTTTCACCGCCAGCGTGCGCTGCATCGACAAGTCAATATCCCATCGCGCAGGCAGAGTGGCATTGGCGACCGGTTGCGCTTGCTCCAGAATTAGGGCATTCTGTTTTCCTTCATAAAAAAAATGTCCGTTCACCACCGCTTTGCCGCGACGCAACCAAATATCCATTGTAGTTTTTTGTTTCGGCTTGAATTTAAAAACTCGCGGATCAGAAATAAACAAAGAGAGAAAAGCGCCATCCCATTCAAGCGCACCCTCGAACAATTCGAGCGCCAACTGTGCTTCCAGACCGGTCGTGCGCGCCAGATTGGTGTTGAACGGCCGCGGGAAAAAACCTTTGTTGGTGATTTCAGTGATTTTGTCGAGATAGCCGTTGCGGAACGCTGCAAAATTCATTTTTACCCTTTGAATACGCAAAAGCGTCGGCGAACCCGACAAGGTTTTTTCAAGATCGAATCCCGCTTCCGTGCCGATATTTTGTTCAACATCGAGCGGCTTGCGGTTTGCCGCCGCCGGTTGCACGTCGAAATAGAAAAGCTGCTGCAAGCTGGGCAATTTGACGTTGGCGCCATTAATAACGTTAACCTGATAACGCCAATCGCGCAGTTGGCCGGCGCCATGCAGCCCGATTTTATAATTCAGGTGGGCTTGTTTGCCACTGCCGGCTACAATTTGATCCAGCGGATCGAAGAAGGTGACCTGGCGATCGGTGCTGACCCAATCCAACCGAAAGCTCAAATCCCAATCGATATAGCGAAAAAAGGGCTTCACGAAATCGAGACGATTTTTGAGAATGCCGAAAAAACTACTTTGTTTTCGCCGCGCGACAATGGCGCGATCGAGACTCGGAGCCGGCAAATTGGCAGAAGCCAGGCTCAACCGGTCGCGAAAACGATGGCGGCTCTGTTCATAGGCCAGCGTCAAGTGCACGCCATTCCACGCGTTCTGTTTTTCAGCGCGCCAAAAAATCTCCCGCTCGCCTGTCTCCTCCAATTCAGTGGTCACAATATTTTCGGGATGCCGGGAAATGCTCTCTCGCAGATTTTTCCAAACGCCAGAAAGTTTGAGGTTTTTGAAAAATCCCAGCGCGCCTTCGTAGCTCGCCATGGCGACCTTATTCAGGCCGTCAGTTTGAGCCAACAACAGCGGATCTGCAAAATCCGAGTGATAACGCAAGAAGCGCCCTTCCAGTTTATTTTTATTCCAGGAATAACTACCCCACAGCGTGTGAAAGTCGCTTTGATTGGACAGCCGTGATTGGCCAAATGGGCGCTCGGTATCATGAAAGGAAAAGGCGTACGCCCCGGCCAGTTTGCCGTTTTGTCGATGCAGATTCAGCGCCAATTCGCGCGCATCATACGTTCCCACGCGCTGGCTGGCGCTGACATGATAAGCGGCAGTTTTTCGCGGCACGATATTCACCACGCCGCCGAAAGCGCCCTCGCCAAAGAGCACGGTGTTGCTGCCTTTGATGATCTCGACCTTTTCCAGATTGGCGAGATCGATTTGCGCCAGATCGAACCGGTTGGTGCTAGCGGAGTTCAACCGGATGCCGTCATACACGACCAGCACTTCATCCGCATTGCTGCCGCGAATCGAAACGAACTTTTGCCCGGCGCCGGTTTCGTCGATTTTCACGCTGGCGTCGCGTTGGATAAAATCGCCGAGATCAGTGGCAGCTTGCATTACGACGGGCTCAATGATCATGGTCGACACGGTGGCTGGAATTTCTTTGGTCATCGGCGAATCTTTGGCTGCCCGAATTTCGACGTCCCGCAACACCACCGGTTTCGGCTCCAGCAAAACGGCGTTCATGTCGCTCAACGCTGCTGTTATGACGCGCAAGGTTTGATAACCGATGTGCGAAAAAACCAGCGTGTCACGCAGCGAAAAATTTCCGCTGAACTGGAATTGGCCCTGGTCATCGGTTGTCGTTCCCCGGGAAGCGCCCACGACCACGATATTGACATTCGCAATGAAAGCGCCGGTTTTAGCGTCTTTCACTTTGCCGGCAACGCGAGTCTCCTGCGCCAAAGCGAAGGCATGAAGGAGAAATACCCCGATTAGAAACAGCCGCGGGCCGGTTTTGTTTTTAACTAAGAAAAGCAAAGGTACGAAAAAAATCTTGTGCGACATTGCCAATAAAGACAAGAAATTTACTCTTATTGCAACAGCGTGAATTTTTTAGTCTGCACAAAATCGCCTGCTTGCAAGCAATAGAAATAAATGCCGCTCGACAAAGTTGAAACATCTAACTCAACTTCGTAATTTCCCGGATCAACGACGGCGTCGAACAGCGTTGCGAGTTCTCGCCCGTGGAGATCATAAACTTTTAATTGCGCCAATACGGTTTGAGCCAGTTGAAAGCCAACACGCGTTGCGGCTTGAAGGATAAAACCCCAAATCAGAAGCGGAACAAACGATAAGAAACCGGCCAGAACGAGTATCTTTCGCATACGAGTTCTCCTTTCGATTCACGAAGGCTCTCCCACGAAGTCGATGCGTCAACCATCCGGTCGAAAATGAACTATTGAAACAAATGATGAAATCAGCGACGAGGGCGCACACAGCGAAAACCCAAGTTGTGGTTTCGAGTGCCTGGATTCGCAACATAACGTGAAGAGCATCGCAAATCATCGGCATCATTGGCCCAGGAGCTGCCCCGCATCGCCCGCCGCGGCTTGGTGCTCTTCTGTGGCGCCGTCTCTTTAATCGTATAATCAAAAGCATCGGCACACCATTCCCACACATTGCCAGCCACATCGTAAAGTCCGTAGCCATTAGGCGGATAACTACCAACCTCGCGCAGATAACGCTTGGCGTCTTCCCAACTCCAGACGCGGCTGCTGTCAGCGTCGTAATTGGCTATAGCAGGCGTAATTTCGTTGCCCCACGGAAATTTATATCGCGGTTTTCCATCGACACCAGTAAAGCCGCCGCGCGCGGCAAATTCCCATTGTGTTTCGGTGGGCAATTTCTTCCCCGCCCATTGCGCATAGGCCTCTGCCTCATTCCAACTCACGTAAACCACCGGGCGCTTAGGAAATTGCTGTTGTTCTTCCCAAAACTTTGGAAGGGAATATTGGGAATTCGCCACGAGAAATTGCTCATATTGTTCGACGGTAACTTCATGGGTATCGATGAAAAATCCGTCCACGGCAATTTGCCGCGTTGGCAACTCGTGCGCCTGCAGATTCGGTGTTTCGCTTCCCATCACGCAAACGCCGCCGGGAATATACACCATCCCCTCGGGAGGGTTTTTAGAATTTTCCGAACAGGCAGTAAATAGAACGACAACTAAAAAGCAAAGCCCAGAGTATTTCCAGAACGAGGACAAATGTTTTGGTCTCCAATTTATAAAAAGTTGGGCAAAGCGAACTCTCTCACATTGTAACTAAAATTATACCATCACAGTCGTTGGCTACGTTCAAGTTAATGCTTATCTGCCGCCCGTAATCAATTCTCGCCAGCTCTCATTTTTAACTTCCCCGAGTTTGGTAGAGTGCAAGAGTTGATATTCACCCAACCCCGTGCGATCGCCAAAAATAAATTCGACGCCGCCTTCAATCTGGTTATAAGTCCAAACTTCATAAGGCTTGTTTTCGTCGGTAAAAGGGAAGCGTTCGATATCATCCGGTTTGCCGTAGACCAGAAAGACTCGTCCGCGATCAGAACGCCAGCCTTCCATGGACATTCTACCGAAATTGGCGTCGGCATATGATACGGAGCGTAAATAGGACCCACGCAATTCCTGCCATGCCATCCCCTTTTGTCGGCTGTAACGGCTCCAAAATTGCGATAGAAATTGCCGCTTCGCAGGCGGGTTCACCAACTTCTTGGCGATTTCCATTTCTGCCTTATCGTAAAGGTATTTAACATAAGCAATTTCACGCGCTACCTCATTGTCAGACAAACTCGAAAAACTCTCTACCGGAACCTCCTGGGCCAAAGCTTCGGACGGCGCCTGCAATTGCGGGTTGTAAACAAAAACTTTTTTTTGAATAGTGCGTAGATTCTTGCCGTTACTATCGAGCAACTCAAAAT
>CAYUVM010000489.1:0-4150 GCA_964447935.1 uncultured Cytophagia bacterium
GCGCAAGGCGGTATCAGCTTCCTGAATTTTTGCCATATCTTCTTGCAGCATGAGAAGCAGCCACGCCACCGCAGCCGCGAGGGCACTGGCAACCAGCACGAGGCCAAACAGCGCGTATCCATTGCCGGCCATCGCCATAGAAATCCGGCTGGAGCGTTGCCGCATGATCTGCATAGTGTTCTGCACTTCCATGGTCGCCACATTGATTTCGCGATAAAAATCAACTTCCAGGCTTTTCTGCAGCGCCAAATCCGTTTCGGCCCGCCTCCAATCCGCGTGCAAACGGCCAATGCGAATCAGCAACGAATCGGTACGAATCAAATTCACCTGCAGATCGCGAAAATTCGGATCGCCGGGATCAAATTCCGCACGGCGCGTCCGATAATTGTTATACAAAATGAGCCAGCGCGAGCTGCTATCCAGCCCCACGGTTTTAAGGCTTCTTTCCAATGCAAAAATGCTGTGGACAATGCCGTTTAATTTGCTGATCACGCCTGCCTCACGGGCGATTTCAGCCTGCTCGCGGTTGACAGAAATGATGAGGGTGATGCTCCACACCATAAAAATCGCGGCGAGCACCCAAATTACTCGCGTCCAGTTTACGGAGGCGAATATTCGTTTCATTTGTACTCCGGTAAAATATTACCTGCGGGGATGGTCTTAGTCACCGTCGGCGCTCATGCTTGCATCTAAAAAATGCTTGGCGTCAATTGGCGTAACAAACAAGGCGCCGGCGATTAAAAATGCCGATGAATTTTCCCTGAGGTTGTAAATGGATAACGGCTTTAATATAATGAAAGAGTCTGAAGAATTTCATCCCCTCACGCACAACCTTTTCCACCCCACGCGCGGTCAATCTATCTTTGAATACGTGCGCCGGCAAAATTTGCGGAAAACGCTGCGGTTATAGAATTTACAACGGGCTTTAAAATTAAAAAACTCCGTATCAAAGTCAATCTGATTTGGTAAAGCCCTCGGGGTGAGTGCCCGAAACGGAGAGCAACACGACAGTGTTGCTTGCATTAATGTTTAAAAAATGATGCTTGCACGTGCAATTAACGGAAGCCGCGAAAAACTAATGCACCACCGGTCTACGCGATTATTTGCCACGGTATTTATCACTATGCCGAACAATTCGGAAAATCGAAAGCATTGAAGAAATAAGCCTTCACCGGCAGATCGAGCACGAATTTCGGCAGATCATGAATGCATTCAAGCTCAGCGTTGCCGGGCATTTTGACAGCGGCAATCAACCAACCATTCCCCGGTTCGTGCGGTAATATCAAAGGCAATCCCAATCGTACCGATTAAGTTTTTGCTGGCATCATACAAGGGCTCCACTTGACAACCGAAAGTGTGCTCCTTCCAATTAATCTCGTATTTCGCGGATTCGCCCTCCAGCGCGCGGCGATGCGCAACCATCGGCAAAAACTCCGGCGCCGACGAATATTTTAAACGCATCATCTCCAGCACTTCCTGCGGCTGGAGATCGAGAGCCGACAGGCCCATTCCCAACGACGAAGTGATGCGCAAATCGGAATCGGTAGTCCATAACACTGCCGGCATTTGATTCGTCACCAGCCGCAAACGGGTTTCGCTCTGCATCAAATCCTGTTTTATCGCTTCGGCCGCGCGGCGCGCCGCTTCGGTGGCGCTCAACGCCGCCTCCAACTCAGCTTTACGGCGCTCATCTTGCTGGCGCAATATTTCAAGGTTTTTTAAAGTGTTGAGGCGAACGGTGTGAACCATCACGGAGAGGATCGTTCCCATATAAAGGGCAAAGCCAAAATGCATCCAGTTCGGCGAGGGTGGCGCAATCCAGACCAGCAGCGCCCAGCCGGCGAGGGTAGTGAGAATGGTTACCGTCAACCAGCGGGTCGAAAGCAGGAGAAAACCTACTCCTACAATCAACAACAACAGATTCGTCGTTTGTTGCGGTTCGGGAACAAAATAAAGGTGCAAAAAACAATTAATCAACACCAAGCCAGCCGCCGCTGCGGCCACCGGATGCGCCCAATGTAACGGCAGGGGCCAGCGGCGCAACGCGAAGCGTAACCCCGTGAATGCCATTCCGGTTATCAACGCCACCAGACTCATCGGCACGGCTGCCGGCTCCGGCAACAGCAGCGCATGACTTACCGCGATAAAAAAATAAAGTACACTCAATCCGACCGCTATCGGCAACAAGCTTTCCCGAACGACAGTGTTGCGGGTGGCACGCCAGCTTGTTTCGAAAAGAGAAAATTTTTCTTCGCTGTCACGCATAGATCCGAGAAAGCCCCAAACGAAACTGCGAAGTTGTATGCGCTTATGCTGCGAAATCAGAACCGCCTCGCCTGTACATTAAAGTCCGCACTACCTTTATTTTTGCATAAAAACAAAAAATTTTCGCCGAAACCCGCTGCGCACGCTGCGTCTTGCCGTAAAAATTAATCTGGCAGATTGCAGTATTGGCAGTGGAATCCGGCGAAAAATTTTAACTTGTCTTTACGATCAAATTACGCGGCGTGCAAACTCTTACCGTTCATCACGGTTGCCGTGGGCAGCGCCAGCTTGGCGTCGGCGCTATTTTCCACCGGCAACTTATAATTTGCTACTAAACGGCAAAATTGTTCAAGCACTTTTTCTTCGTTGCCGCCGCTGCCAATCAAATGTAACAGATCGTCAACATCGTCTTCCAACGATTCCGCGGGCGGGGTGGCTTCGGCGATCATGATCTTGCTGTTACCGGTTGGCAACACTTTTTCATCAGTAATCCACAATTCTTCGTACAACTTCTCGCCCGGACGCAGCCCGACGAATTTAATGCCGATATCTTCCGGCGTATATCCGGAAAGGGTAATCAGGTTGCGTGCCAGATCAACAATTTTTATCGGTTGCCCCATATCCAGAATGTAAATTTCGCCGCCTTTGCCCATCGCGCCGGCTTGTAATACCAATTGTACCGCCTCTGGTATCGTCATGAAGAAACGCTCGATGTCAGGATGGGTAACTGTCAATGGCCCACCGAGCAGAAGCTGCTTTTTAAACAACGGCACGACACTGCCGTTGCTGCCCAAAACATTGCCGAAGCGAACGGTGGTAAATGCAGTAAAACTCCGTTTGGACATGCCTTGCAACAACATTTCCGCCAGCCGTTTAGAAGCGCCCATGATCGAAGTGGGGTTGACCGCTTTGTCGGTCGAAATCATGACAAACTTCTCGACATCGAAACGATGCGCGGCCTCCGCCAGGGTGCGCGAGCCGAGCACATTATTTTTGATCGCTTCCTTTTTATTCATTTCCATCATCGGCACGTGTTTGTGCGCCGCCGCGTGGAAAATGATCTGCGGACGGTATTTCGCAAACACTTCGCTCACTTGCCGGGCGTCGGTGATATCGGCAATGACCAGGTTGCGGTTAATATCGAGTTTTTTCTGGCGCATATCCATGTCGGCTTCATACAAACCATTTTCCGCCTGGTCCAACATAATTAAATGGCGTGGTTTAAAATGCGCAATCTGCCGGCAAAGTTCGGAGCCGATCGATCCCCCTGCACCTGTCACCATAACGATTTTATCCCGCAGAAAAGTGACAACATTTTCATTTTCCAGCGTGACCGGCGCGCGGCCCAACAAATCCTCGAGTTGAACTTCGGGCAAATGACTTAATGCCAGGCGGCCATTCAGCAAATCCTTTGATGAAGGCACGCGGCGGAACCGTACTTTGACACCGTGACACTCCGAAACAATCTCCCGGAAAACCGCGGGCGGAGCGGAAGGAATGGCGATAAAGATTTCTTCAATTTGATGGCGCAAAACGAGCGCCGGCAATTCTTTGCGGCCGCCAAGCACCGGCACGCCGTGAATGCGCATCATTTGCTTTGGGGGCGCATCATCGGCAAAACCAATCACCCGCAAATCCGTGCCGCTCACGTTAATGCGCCGCAACAAACCTTCACCGGCGTCACCGGCGCCGAAAATCAAAACCCGCTTGCCGCTTTTCTGATTAAAGGGATATGTTTGCAACGCGCGCACTAAAAAGCGCACGCCACCAACAAAGGTCACCGTGAAAATCCAATCCATCACAAACACCGAGCGCGGCAGACCGGGAAAACTCTGGCTGAGCATAACCGCGGCCATCGCGACCAGCGAGCTTAGCGACACCGCGC
>CAYUVM010000490.1:0-4149 GCA_964447935.1 uncultured Cytophagia bacterium
TCCGTCTCACGCGGTGGTCGTTTATTTCAGAAAAAGGATACAATCATGCCAGCCATGCCGACATTCGATATTGTTAGCCAGGTCGAGATGCAGGAAATCGACAATGCAATTAATAACACCAAAAAGGAATTGCAAGGCCGTTACGATTTCCGCGGCTCCAAAACGACCATTGAACTGAACAAGAAAGAAAACCTGATTACCCTGCACACGGAAGACGAGATGAAAGTGCGCGCTTTGCGCGAGATGCTCTCGAACCATCTGGCCAAGCGTAAAATCGACCCGCGCGCCTTGGAATTTGGCGAGGTGCAGCCGGCGCTCGGCAGCAACGTCAAAGTTGAAGTGAAAATTCATCAAGGCATCGCCGCCGAGGTCGCCCGCGAAATCGTCAGGGTCATCAAAGACTCCAAGCTCAAAGTGCAAGCCGCTATTCAAGACGAGCAGGTGCGCGTCAGTGGCAAACAAATCGATGATCTGCAAGCCGTCATCACCATTTTGCGCAACAGTGCGATCAAAATTCCGTTGCAATTCGTGAACATGAAGAGTTAAACGGCGCACTTCCCAAAATGAAAAATCCCGCGGCCATGCTGATCGCATGATCGCGGGATTTCTTTTATCCGGTAAAATGCACTGTCCGGCAAAGTTAAAATTTTGCGCGCCGTTTATAAAAACGAGTAACTCAAACCCACGGCCAGGGTTTGTTTCGCCTGAATCTTGCCGCTCCGGCGTGGCGCCACCGGCAGGTTCTGCTCTCTAAGCAACTGCACGTTAAAATTAACTGTTACATATTTACTCACCTTCGCAGCGAAAGTGTTATCGGAACGCATGATAATAATATCAAAATTTTTAAATGCATCAAAGAGTTCCACTTTGCCGGTGAACAACAGGTTTGAATGCATTTGCCATGCAACTTCGGTGACCGACTCTAAGCCACCTTCGACTTTGGTTTTTTCAACGACAGCTGGGGTGGCCGGATCATCGGCATAGGCGTTAAAATCCGAGGTGATGATCTCGCGCAACGCCGCGCCCAGGCGTGTTTTAATCTGGGGAATGGGTTGATAGCCGAGGCCCACGCTTTGGGTCAGATAGCCGGGATCCAAAAACTTTGAAACTTGCACAAATTTTCCGGTGCGGGGATCCTTCGTCGCATAATCAAATCCGTTCGCAAATTGTGTCTTCAAGGTTGCGGCAATATAAGGATTGATGTAAGTTCCCACCTTATAGGTTAAATTGCTCTCGAGATCAATTTTATCTTCCGTTTTGCGAACCCCCTGGCTGCCCAGCTTGGTCTGGCCAAACGCCAGTTTGTACGAAGTGGTCCAGCCGGTTTTCGGCAGTTCGTTCGCGGATTTGCCGTTCAACGAGATTGCATACGCCAGCGCGTTCTCGCCACCCTGTGACCAATTGTCGTTAAACGACACCTGCGTTAAATTTAAACCGCCGACCAGATTATGGATCCACGTTTTTTTCACTTTGGCGGTATCGGCCGGCTGCGCGCTGGCGTTGACCGCGAAGAGGATAACAACCATCACGAATGCTTTTCGCATGATTTTCTTTCTTCAACTAAATGACAGAGAGATTTTATTTTTTAATAGGCAATCGCGCGCGGCATTTTTTTCGCTTGCTTGACCCAATTGCTCACTTGCGTGTGATTGGGCAATTTCCGCACGAGTTTCTTTTCGTCGTTGGTGGCGACCAGATGTTTATGCAAATTTTCCGCGTTGCGCTGCGCCAACTCAACGACGGTGTCAACGCCGGCAGCTTCCAAAAGCTCGGCATATTGGCCGCCCACGCCTTTGATCCGCGATAAATCGGCGTGATTTACCCAGCGCAAGATGGCCGACTCCTCAATGTCTGCTTGCGCCGCCATCTCTTTGCGGCCTTGCGGCGTGGCGCCTTTTTCCAGCAGCGCTTGCACGGATTTTATGCCGATCTCCTGTAGCTTCTCGACGTAAGCATCTCCGACGCCCTCGATTTTTATTAAACTTCGCATTTGCGTCACCTCCACAATTTTATAGCCAGCCCGTTACGAAAAGACAGAAAAAAGGCTCGACAATTTCTTGCCGAGCCTGGAGCTTGCCAAAAGATCGAAGCTCGCGCGCCTGAAGATGAGCACTTCTCAGGTCGTGGCTTTGGCAGGGATTTTCAGTTTCTGCCCGACTTTGATTAAATCCGGATTGGTGAGAATATCTTTATTGAGGTTAAAAATTTCCATATAGCGCTTGGCGTCGCCAAAATGGCCTTTGGCAATCTTGGATAACGTATCGCCGGCTTTAACCGTATAAACGCCGTAGATGTCCGTTTTCTCGACTTTGATGTCGGCGGCAATTTCGTTTTCCCAGCCGGGATACGATTTGATCTTGTCCCACAATTGATCTTTATCGTATTGATACATCGCGGTGCCCTTGATGTTAAGCTTGCCGCCGGCTTCCTGCACGTCGCCGTTTTTCACCTGCAGCTTAATGCCGAGTTCGAGCAGATCCTTGTACTTCTCTTTTAACATAGTCCATACTCCTTTCGGTTAAAAATAATGAACTATAAAATAAAACGAACGTATGTGCCAGCTTTAATAAAAAATGTAGCTTTTTTAATATAATCGAGTAAATTATAAAAACAACATTCTTTTTCATTAACCTGCTGTGCCATCACTCTTAACCTCGTGAGTTTACGATGCCAAATATTATTGAAGAGTTAATGGGGGCCGTTGGTCCCGAAGTAACAAAGAACCTTTCCTCAACACTCGGCCTGGACCAAAACACGGCCATGCAAATTTTACCGCAAGTCGCGCCGATGATTCTTGGCGGTCTGAAGCGCCAAATGGAGCAACGCGGCGGCGCGCCGCGCGTCGATCACATTTTAAATAAGTATGGCAATGCCGATGTGCTGGATGATATCGGCGGCTTGTTCGGCATGCACGCGCAAAATCAAAATGCCGATCCGCGGCTCGGCGGCCTGCTCGGCGATTCCGGCGTCAATGCCGCCAATCTGCTGTCGCAACAATTCAATCTCGATAAAAATACGGCGATGAAAATCATTCCGATGCTCGCGCCGATCATTCTCGGATTTCTCACGCAGCGTCGCGACGCCGGCGGCATGGGTGCACAGGGCGTTGCCGCGCTGATTGATCAAAACGGCGACGGCAACATTTTAGATGATGTCGCCGGATTTTTCATGCGCGGCCTCGGCGGTGCACAAGGTGGTGGTGCCTCTCAAGGCGGCGGCCTTCTGGGCGGCCTGCTCGGCGCTGTGCTCGGCGGCGGTAAGCGGCGGTAGTTTCAAAGAACGTAATATCGGTGGCCTGAGCTTCATAACATGCGACGCGGAGAGAAACCTCACCGTTCAGACCCGAGGCTTTACGGGCCACCGTTATGCTCTTCATCTGCTCTCACGAAGCCACTTCGTCCGTATCGACCTGTCCACTCAAGCGGCGCGTCACATGCGACCACGACATTCCTGTGGTCAATACCAACGCGATAACGGTTAAGATCAGATACGAGATCGCCTTGCTGCCGCGTGGGGAAAAAACATTCCAATCGATCAACACCCAGATAATGCCGCCAAATAATGCGACCGCCAGAAAGATGCCTTTGCCACCGAGCGAGCGGCGGGTGGCCTGTAGAAAAACGATCCAACCGGCAAACAGCGCGATCCCCGCTAAAATTTTAAGCGGATTGAGCGCGCCAAAGGTCAAATCCGCCGGCGGCGACTTATACAATGGTAAGAGCGCCCAATGGAAAAAAGAATAACCTTCCGGGTTGTAGGTTGCCGCCACCAGCACCACGGCCATTAAAAAACGCCCCAGAAGCCCGATCCAGTTGAATTCAGTTCTTACCATTAGAGTTTTTCCTTCCGCACATTTTTTTACGGCTCCTGCAACCAACGTTGGGTTAGTTTTTTTTCTGACGCATAATGCGATAAATCCACAGGATCAAAATAGCGCCGACCGTGGCGCCAACAAACCGCGCGGATTCGGTGGCGGAATACAATCCGATAAACTGGCCGAGATAAGTGGCCAATACCGAACCGCCAATACCTAACAAAATCGTAATGATAATACCGCCGGGATCGCGGCCCGGCATGATCAGCTTGGCGAGCGCACCCGCAGCAAGGCCGATAAGAATGGTGTAAAGCATTTGTTCCTTCCTTTCTATT
>CAYUVM010000491.1:0-4148 GCA_964447935.1 uncultured Cytophagia bacterium
CGATGCACCAGCGAGCCATCCGCCGCGTAAAATTCCGTCGGTTGGCCGTAAACCAGATTGCGCAAATCGTCGGGAATGTGCGGCAGGTTTTGGAGCAAAATGAAAAAGCCCGCGCCGGCGAGCAACAATATTCCGGTTATCGTGGCGAGCAGAATGAAGAGAAGGCGTTGGCGCAACGAAGTTGTGGCGTTATGATCACAATAAATAAAAACTGTAAAATAAAAGTACCGCCGCTAACGACTCTCAAAAACCGGCCGCCGGCGCAGCCGATAAAACTCATAGGCTTTGGCGCGATCGGGCGAAAGTAAATCCATCAAATAATCTTCGGGCAGAAAATAAATATAAGCCCGGAGGTCCGACACCGCAAGCGCGACCTCGACAAATTCATTGGCATTTTGGTTAGAAACGCCGACGAGCGTAATTTGCCCCGCGGTCTGCGTGAGCAGCGGAACTTCTTGAATGAATTGCCGCCGCCGCAATGGATGAAGACTCTCAAACAAACTCCAGAATTCATCGGCGGTGAAAAGATAATCGGCAAAACGGCTCTCGTTGCGAAGGTTGATATTGCGTTCTTTGCCATAATTCATCAGCAGACTCATTTGCTCGGCGTTAAGTGCCGCCCGCCGGACGGTCTGGTTGCCGGCATCCAACATCACGACGTTGAGTTGTGAACGATTGCCGCTTACGGCTACATTGGCGGTGCGCAGTGTACGGGCATCGGTAACGAGCGAGTCGGGGTTGAACAGCAGCGGCTGCAAGAAATATGGGAGTTGATGATAAATTTGCAGAAATTGCGCCGGCGGCAAAACTGTTTGCTGGTTGGTTTCAACATACTGCGCCAATTCTTCGAGGTTTGAAATGCTCTCCAACACCAGCGCTTGCTGGCGGCGCTCGCGCGTGACGTTTTCCAATTGCACACTGGCGGCGCCACGTTGCTGGGCCTGCTCCCAGCTCAATCCGGTTTTCTGCCGTCCGGCATTTTGCCAAACAAGATACCGGCCGACGGTGCGTTCGACGATATCGAAGGCCATTTCGCCGAGAACCACGAGGCCGATCAGCAGACCGGCGAAAAGATAGTGCCGATAGAGGAGTTTTTGGTAAGCCGCGAGGATTTCAGGCATCCGATCAATATTTTAATTCTGAGCCAAATAAACTATGAGGAATCGCATAAACCGCCAGCAGCAAGAACGCTGCGGTTATGGTCCAAAATTTTGCGTGGCGATTTTTTTCAACGGCAACTGTCGCTGCAACCCAACCAAGAAGCGCGATCAACGTCTTGTTGTCGGTCAGATCAATGCCGAATGGAACGCCGGTCCAATAAGCCCCGAAAGCATACTTTTGCACGATGCAGCCGAGAATCATTCCGCCCACGAAGAGCGTAATGGTAGTGGCCCAAGCATAAGCTCGCAGGCGGCCATTGGGACGCAACCCTTCCAGCCCGGTGCGAACTGACAACAACATGGCAGCAAACATGAACAGAATATGGGGAATGAGGAAAGCGCCGGGAACTTTGCCTTTGAAGCGTGTGACCACAGTGCCTTGCTCCGGCAAACGAATTTGAGTTGCGCCGTTTTTAAGAAGCACAACGTATTCAAGTTTTCCTGCTGGTGGTTGTTTGGGAAGCACAGCCTGCAGCGTATCGCCATCCCGACGCATGGGCAAAGTTTGCCAGGCCTCTTGAGTTGGAAAACGCCGCCACTGAACTTCGCCGCCAACGTTAGGGTTGGGTATTCGTAGCGTCACCGGTTGGTCGCTGTCACTCTCGTGTGAGCGGTCGAGCCGGAAAGTTAGATTTTGCCCCTCAAGCACAAAAGAGCCTTTGAGAGGATATGTCGGACCGGTGGCGCGTTGATAATATGCCGCAGCCAAGGTGATGATAATTGCGATGAGCCAACGGATCATTTGGGAATTATACTTTCATGTTTTTATTATAAGCCACAAAAATTGGGTTTTACACAGTTATACCATCGTTTAGAACGATGCGCCCTTACACTTTCCTGTTTGCCGTCGTGATTGCATGCGTTCCATCCGGCAGCTCATGCAGTTGATAGTCGCCCAATAGAATTGGCTCAATTTGTTGCAAGCAGAGGAAAAGCCGGACCGCGAGGGCGCGAATTTCCAATTCGGAATGATCGCTAGCGCGCATTTCAATGACGTGCCGCCACGCGCGCACATTGCCGGTAATCACCATAATCGTTTCCGTTTCATTTGGCAACAACCCGCGCGCGGCTTGGTTTACTTTTTTGCGCAAATCAGTTTTGGCCTCCGCGCTTAAGATAGCCGTGCCGCTTCCCTGCTCCGCCAGCAAAGCCTCGGCTAATTTGTGGTACTCGGCGTAAGCGCGATCAATTCTCTCCAGAAACAATTGATGAAACTTCCCGCCGTCCTGAAATTCCGGGCGCTCGACAAAACGCAAAACTCTTCCCGAGACATAACGCTGCGAAAGTTGCGAAAATCCGAAGCCGGCACGGTGCCGAATCAACTCGTGGGTTAGGCTGCGCGAGATGCCATATAATAGAAATGAAAAATTTGCGTGTTCCAACACCGAGCCGTGACCACTTTCCATGATATTCTTGAAATAGCGCGCAGCTTCGCGGTTCATCGTGCGTTTCGGGCTGAAACTCGCGTAGCATGTTTGTCCGGCAATTTTGCAAAGCTGGGCGCCGGAAGATAATGCTATTGGGTCATCAACATAGCTCGAAAATTCCAACCCTGGATCAAAGCCTTCTAAAAAACTTTTGACCCCGGAAAGCTCAATCTGCGGTTTGGCGATGAGCACAACGCCCGGTGCGGTAAGGTAGGGCGTGCTTTGCGCTGATTTAAAAACCGGCGCATGAATGGCGGGGAAATTATTTTGATTTTGGCCGCCGAATTTTTGAAAAAATTCCTGTGTGATCATTTCGACATGATGTTGGGTTCAAATTAACGTTTCATAAAAGTAACAAAATTTTCATTGAAAAGCAATGTCGATTCTTTTCTGGCAGTTTTATGATCAGAAAATGTGCCGTTGGGAGAAGCAGCGAGGGAGAATATTGGGAACACTTATTGCGCCAGCCGGACTTCATTCGTCCCGACCTTGCCAAGCAGAAGAGAAAGCGCTTGACTCATCTTGCCTTTGAAATCGTCCGAGTAGCCCTTTCCCAGCAGCGCAATTTTTCCGTCTGGTTTAATCAAAACGTAGCACGGCAATTGGGTCGCACCATATTTGGCGGCAACCAGTCCGTAGGTATCCATTAAGATGGGAAATTTGATTTGGTGTTCTTTAACAAACGGCGTGACCAGTTCCGGTTTTTCGTTGATATTGATTAGAAAAATTTTCAAATCGTGGCCGGCAAATTTCACGGCGATATCTTCCAGAACAGCGATTTCTTTCAGACAAGGGGCACACCACGTAGCGAAGAAGCTCAAAATTACAACTGACTGATTTTTGTTTTTCCACGGCTCACGCAATTTGCCGCAATAATTGCTGAGGTAAAATTCTGCACCGTTCAAATTTTTCAAGAAAAAGGTCGGCGCCGGGCTTCCCACGGTTAGGCTGTCATTCTGGTGATTCTGGGCCAACAACGTGTCGAAGCCTGACAAATGCAAAAGAATAATGATGAGAGGAGGGGTGGTATGCTGCAAGAATATTTTTTGACACAAACGATACGCTTGAATTTTATAACGCTTCCTTCGGAATACCCTGAAAGCAATAGCCAATTTGAAAGACTTCATATCTCGCGCCAATTTTAAAAATTTCCAAGCGGCCGGCCTTCAACGGCCTGAATATTCCGGCGAATCGCCTCCGGCAAATCAATTTTGCGTTTCTCGTGATAGTTATACGAGACTATAATGCCTTTACCTTCAGCCGCGATTTTTTGCAGACGGTGGCTGACGAGGCGATATTCCATGGTGAAACGATCAACGCCAATCTCCATGACCCGCGCGCCAATTGCCACCGTGTCAGGATACGCCAGAGCTTTGCGGAAATCGCACTGTGTTGAAGCGAGAATCGAGCCGATGCCGTTATTGGCCGCCGGATCGATAAAATTTATTTTTGTTAAATAGGCGACGCGGGCGCTTTCAAAATAACGAAAGTAGACGGTGTTGTTGACGTGCCCCAATGCATCCATCTCGCCCCAAGCGATGGGGAATTGTACGATAACGGG
>CAYUVM010000492.1:0-4134 GCA_964447935.1 uncultured Cytophagia bacterium
CTCGGTCTGCGATGAAACTCAGGACTCCACCTCAACTAGATCTTCTAAGCAGGTCGAGGTTTTCTATTTATTTCATAACCGAAACGATTCGATCACGAAGTATGGACATGGTGCAACTCGGGGAGCGCGAGGAGAATAAACGGTGGGGGCGGAGAGGAATACTTTTGGGCGCCGGCATGGCGTTTTGGCTGGTAACGTTTGTGCTGTTGGTTATTTTTTCCGCGTCGCCACCGGTGGCGATTTTTGAGCGGGCCTGGAAAGCCTTGAGTACGGCGCGCCGCGCTCAAGCCGGAATTTACGCGCCGAAACTTTTGCACACCGCCGAACAAAGCTGGGAGCAGGCCCGGAAACTCTGGGGCCGCGAAAACAAAAGATGGTTTTTTCAACGCGATTTTCAAAAAGCGTTTGATTTAGCCCGGACCGCCAAAATGCAAGCGCAGCAAGCAGAATCCACGGCGATTGCGATCCGCGATTCATTAGAATTTTTCACCATTGCGAACCTGGCTTTCGTCAAGCAGAAAGTTGACGAGTTCAAAACGCACTTCAACCATGTGCCCGTCGGCGCGCCCTTGCGCAAAAAGTTTGTCGCCGGCGAATTATTGATGCTGGAAAGCCAATTTGCGTTTCAGCGCGAGGATTTCGGCCTCTCCGCCAGCAAGGTGCAACAGGCCGAGACTCTGGTGGGCAGTGCTGGCAACGACGCCACAAAATTTTTACGCGCTTACCTCGCCAAAGTGCCGGAATGGCAGCAATGGGCCGCGGAAACAATTTCCTGGTCCGCCGCCAACAACGCGACGGCCATCATCGTCGATAAAATGGCGCATACCTGCCAGGTCTATGTTGACGGCAAAAAACGTCTCGAATTTTCCGCGGAATTAGGGCCGCGTTGGCTGGGCCATAAAAAGCAAAGAGGCGATAACGCCACGCCCGAAGGGCATTATTACGTGACCAAAAGAAAAAGTCAGCGCCAAACCAAATATTACAAAGCCCTGGAAATTAATTATCCCAACGACGATGATCGCACGCAATTTCTTGCGGCCAAGGCGCGCGGCGAGCTTCCCCGCCACGCCCAAATTGGCGGGCTTATTGAAATTCACGGCGACGGCGGCAAGGGGGTAAATTGGACGTCCGGTTGCGTGGCGTTGCGCAATGCTGAGATTGATAAAATTTTTGAGTTGGCTCCAATTGGCACCCGTGTCACCATCGTCGGTTCGCTAAAAGCACAGGCCGCCAGACCGCCAAACTTAGCGCTCCTTCCAGAAAAAAAACTGAACGGTGCAAACCATCATCCGGCAGCCTCGCCATGACAACTAATCTGAACGAAGAAACGAATAAGAGCAACCGCGTCTCTACGCCTTCCGAAGATTCTCCCATCGCTGCGAAAACCCCGGAGCCGGTTCGCCCGTTGGTGCCGCCACCATTGGTTGCGCCGCCAACGCCCGCGCCCACTTCTGCGGCCAAGGCGCTGATGCTTGGAATCAGTCTCGGGTTTTTTACGGCGCTGCTCACGCTGTGGTTTGCGCCGGTGTGGCGGGAATGGCTCTTTGCGATATTACCGGAATCAAAATTTGCGCTGCAACTGCGGACGACGGATATTAAGAAATTACAACAGGAAGCTGCGCTCCTGCAAAAACGTGTTGCGGCGTTGCAAAAAAAACATGCGCAAATTACGCCACGCCTGCCGTATTTGATCGTCGATACCTCCGAGAATCGCATTCAAATCATGAAAGGCGACGAGCAACTGCACGAAGGGGTTTGCTCGACCGGAAGCTACGTCTTGCTGCGGTCGGCAGCGCAGCAACGGCAATGGATGTTTACCACGCCACGCGGCATGTTCCAAATTCGCGGCAAGCGCGAATCGCCGGTCTGGAAAAAACCGGACTGGGCCTTTGTAGAAGAGGGGCTGCCGATCCCCTCGGCGAATTCGCCGCTGCGTTTTGAATATGGCGTACTCGGCGAATATGCGCTGGAGTTGGGTGACGGCTATCTGATTCACGGCACGTTGTACAAACGCATGCTCGGCATGCCGGTAACACATGGTTGCGTGCGTCTCGGCGACGAGGATTTGCGCCTGGTTTACAAAAATCTCCAAATCGGCTCCAAAGTTTTTATTTACTAAAAAATATGACGCAAAAGAATTACGGCAAGGCATTTCAGCAGTGGCTCGCCACACCGATTGTTTGGTTCTTGCGGCAAAAGCGCAGTGTGCAAACCGTTTTTCTTTTCGCATTTATTCTGCTACCGCTTTTTATTTTCGTTGTCACCATCGCGCTCCCGGTTGCGCGCAATCCCTTTGAAACCCCGGGCGCTGGTGAAATTTTGGAAAACGCCGAAGCCCTTCCCGATTCGACACCGGCGGAAATTATTACCGGCCGCCGCGAGTTGGCAAAAAAAATGGCGGAATTGGAAATTGATAAAGCTTTTCTCCTCACGCGCTTGGAATTGGTTAAAAAAGATTCCATCGGCCTCGTGATTGATTTAACCGACAGCACGGCAAAATTAGAAGTAAAAGGTGTGCCGATACGGCACTGCAAAATTTTACGTTACCGGCACAGTGACCTCGCCCGCCGGTTGCGCAGCCAGGGCCGTTTGCATCAATGGCTCGCCACGCCGTTTATTTTGCAGAAAGAACTGGCGACGCTGCCCAAAGCGCCGATTCGCATCAAAGAAGCGCCGAAAGACACCATCGAAGCTGCCGAGTCCAAAGGCGAGGATTTGCCGATTGAACAAAAAGACGCCGAGTTTACACTGCAGTTTGACCGCAACTTAACCCTTTCCGTCGAGCAAGCGCAAACGCCTTCTTTCGCCGGCCGGATGCGAAAATTTTGGTACGATTTGCGTCGCAATTTTGACGAGGCTAATGAAGCGGTGGTTGCCCTGATGCATTTGCAATTACCACAGCATCGTCTGTGGATTGAAATCGAGCTTTCCCGCGAAGACGCCAAAGCCATTTATCGCGCTTTGCCCACCCGCGCGGCTCTCGCGCTGCGCTTGTAACCACTCGCCGCCAACAAAACGCAAGTTTTTTGCAAAATCGCTGTGGTAAAATCATTAGTCTCTACAGAGTGAAATCTGTGCAAAAAAAGCAAAGATTTTTACAGAAGTTGTATTTGACCCTTTATTTTAAGGATTTTGTGCAACTTTTAAAAGTCTCCAATTTTTAGATTTTCATTTAAAGCATTTACGCCAAGACGCGAAGCTGCTAAGGCTGCGCAAAGAAAAGCAAAAAGCCTTTGCGGTGGCTCTGCATCTTTGCGTGCGCTTTTGCTTTTTGGGTTCCGGCTTGTCCGGGTTATGAATGCCGATTAAATAACTTTCGCAGATGATCGTCATGCCCAAGCGCTTTAATCGGGCATCTGCGCTTCTAAAAACTGGATTCCCGCCAAGAGCGCGGGAGTGACAAGCTGATGAAATGAGTAAGTTGTTTGTTCGGTGGTTCTTAACTTCTGTGGCCTGCAGGGGCAAGCATATTGCCCGCAGTATTTAGCGCATGACATTTCAATTTGCTTTTGAACTCAGCCAGTGGTAAATTAGTCATTATTTCAAATATTTATTGCCTCATGCCCATAAATTCCGAGTTGTTCCGCAAAACCTTGAGCCAGTTTGCCACCGGCGTGACGATTGTTACCACGCGTTATGGCGATGCGATTCACGGTTTGACGGCAAATGCATTTTGCTCGGTCTCGCTGGAGCCGCCGCTGGTGTTGGTGTGTGTAGATAAAAGCGCGCAGAGCCATGATCTCATCAAGCAGAGCGGCCATTTTGCAGTGAATATTTTAAACGCCGCCCAGGAGGAACTCTCGCGGCGTTTTTCTACGAACCATTCCTCCGCCGCCGAACGTTTTGCCGGAATTGAGTTTCGCACCGAAATGACCGGCGCACCCGTTTTGGAGGAATCTCTCGGTTGGCTGGATTGCAAACTCGTCGCGGCGTATCCGGGCGGCGATCATACGATTTTTGTCGGCGAGGTGTTGGCGTTAGGCCAGCCCGGAAACGATGGTCCATTGCTTTATTATCAAAGCCAATATCAAAAACTGGCATCACCCCATTTAACCAGATAAAATATTATGCGGGTCAAGGTTCTCATTTCTTTTAGCCTCCTTGCCATTTTCGTTCTTTTAATTGTTGCTTTTA
>CAYUVM010000493.1:0-4129 GCA_964447935.1 uncultured Cytophagia bacterium
TGTCCTCGTTGGACGTTTGTCCTCTAGTTTTAAGATAACATTGTCAAGTTCATTTGAAATTGAAAATACACAATTTCTCAAGGCACTCGCTTTGAGAAGGAGAGAGGAACCGTGCGTTATCTATTCATGCTGCTGTTGAGTGTTAATCTCGCCGTGGCGCAAAACCCGCAATTCAATGCCGACAGCGCCTACGCGATCATCGAACATTTGACCGTGACCATCGGCCCGCGCCCGATGGGTTCGGCAAACGAGCGCGCGGCGTTGCGCTGGACCGTGGCAAAATTTCATCAATACGGCGCTGACACGGCTTACGTCATGCCGGTGCTCGAAGCCAACGGCACGGTGAATACGAACAGCGGCGTGGCCATTGGCATTTTCCGGGGCGCCACTGACAGCACGATTGTGATTGGCGGACACATTGATTCTTCCGGCCCGGAAATTCCCGGCGCGAATGATGATGCTTCCGGCACGGCCTGCATGATCGAACTGGCGCGCGTTTGGAGCCAGCGCCCGCGGCATTTCACGTTGCTCTTTGCCGCGTTTTGCGGCGAAGAAAGCGGCCTGGTGGGTTCCGAATATTTTGTCGATCACTACGCCGACCTTGATCACGTCAAGCTCATGCTGCAAATCGACATGGCCGGCAGCAGTGAGGCGTTGATTCCTTTTATTGATGTTTACACCCATCAAGCGCCGCAGTGGCTCGTGGAAGATGCCTTTACGATTGATCACGCGCTGGGTTACAATAGCCTGGTTTATCCGACGCATTTTTTTACCATCAACACCGCGCAAAAGGGCGGAGGCGCCGGTTCGGATCATGAGCCATTTCTCAAAAAAAATATTCCCGCGATCGATTTCACCGCGGGCGTAAACACTTCGCCAATTCACACCGCCCAGGACAAAATCGAATTTATCGAAAAGCCGATGCTGACCCGGAGCGGCTTGCTGGTGGATGGGCTGCTCAATAAATATCAGCAGCAAGGCATTCCCGCGCCGACCAAAGGGAACTACATGCTTTGGCAAATATTGGGCGCGCGTTTTTACCTGCCGCAGTGGTCTCTTCAAGCAATCAATATTTTGGCGCTGCTGTTGGGAGCTTGGGCTTTTTACCGCAGCCGACAAGAAAGATTGCAGATTGAGAAAGAGCAACGGATCAAATTTTCCGGTTTAAAGTTCTTCTTGAGTATGATCATTATTGGGATCTTTTTGCAATTGGGTGAAGCGGCTTTGCAATTGTTTAAAGGTCTGCGTTTTCCGTGGATGGTTCCCTTAAACCATTACTTGTGGTATTCGGCAATTTGGGCACTCGCTGGAGTTTGGGTTGTTTCGTATCTCATGCGCAACTGGAAATTTAGCCCTGATCCCTATGTTTATAGCAAAAGAGCGCTAATTTTTCTTTTTGTACAAGTTGGGCTGTTTATGTTGGCCAGCTCGCGTTTGGCTTTTTATCCGGCGCTCTCACTTTTGGCGCTAAGCATATCGATCCTTTTGCCAACGGCCAGGTTGAAAATGGTTCTGCTCGCGCTTTCAGCGCTGCCGATGCTGCGCTTGATGTTTTTTGAGATGTTCCCGCTGGGGGCGCGCTCATTAAGCCTGGCGGCGCAGGGCCTCAACACGTTCATCGAATCCTTTTTGTATAGCGCAATTTTGACGGTGCTGATTATCTTTTGGTATTTGCCGACGATTTATCATTTCGGTTATGTTCTCTCCAGTTCGCCCAATCACGTGGGAGTTTTCAAATATTTCCGCCGTCCGTTGGTCGGTTTTGCCTTATTGTTAGCGATCGTGGGTTACGGTGGGTATTTATACTCTTCTCCAGCGTATAACCAAGCGTGGCGCGCCCGGTTGGAAGCAAGCGCCGAATATGAACTGCCTAATGCTAAAAGCAAGCTGCTATTACGCGGCAATGAGTTTATGCGAAATGTTGAAGTCGTTGCCGATACTCTCAAGCGTCACTTTGATGATGAGATCGTAGAGGTTGCGATTCCCATGAATTTTCAGGCCGCTTGGTTTAAGTTGAGCGGTAGCGATTCGGTGCAGCAGGGCAGCCAAGACACGGTAATGATCAATTGGCAACTTATCAGCAGTCGCCCTTGGTTTCAAACCTCACTTACCGTTGAAGTGGACACTTTAAGCATTGAGCAGGTTTCGTCACCGTTGCAGTATAAACTGAATGGCAGTAAATTAACATTCTCATGGTATTGCGAGCCAGCAGAGACCTTGAACGTGAAAGCGAGTTTTACCATCAGCTCCGGTGCAAAAATTAGCCGAATCGTGAAAGCCATTTATCCAGAAACACCTTTTCCGCTTCACGTTACCGCGGAATTAGCCGATGTGGTTTATCAAACGGCCGTGACTTATCGGGACACCGTAAGGTTTTCAACTACGCCGCTCAATCGTTTATGATCGTGAAAATTTCGTAAAAATTGCCAACAAAAATCTTGCAAAACACAGTGATTTTTCTTACATTTATCCTTGTCGCCGCTGTTGGCGGCAGATGATAAAATTGATTTTAACCAGATGATGCTCCCCCAGGCCGGTAATGATGATATTGCGGTGGTAATTCCAGCGTATAATGCCGGCGCTCGTTTGGAGCCTGTTCTTTTAAAAACTCTTGCGGTTATCCCTAAGCGTAATGTGATCGTGGTTGACGATGGGTCGACGGATCAAACCCATAACGTGGCTGTAGCCAATGGGGTAGAAGTCCTAACCCACCCATCGAATCGTGGGAAAGGTATTGCGCTGAAAACGGGATTTGCCCATGCGCTGGCTCAGCCTCGGATACAGGCGGTTATCACCATGGATGCTGATGGCCAGCACGATCCCAAACATGTGCCGGAATTTATCCGCGCTTTACGCGCCTCGTCGGTAGATTTACTTATTGGTTGTCGCACGCTACGGTGGCCCGTTATGCCGTTTTTTCGCGTGTTGAGTAATCGCTTGACCAGCGCATTAGTTTCACGGCGATTGGGTCAGCGCATTCCCGACAGCCAAAGCGGGTATCGTTTACATTCGCGGCGATTGCTGGAGCAAATTAACCTCGATACCGGTGGTTATGAAACCGAATCCGAGTTGCTGCTCAAAGCCGTTCGGGCGCGGATGCAGTTGGGTTTCATCCCCATCGCAACGATTTACTCCGGCGAGACCAGTCATATTCGCGGCTGGCGCGATACTTCGCGATTTATTAAAATGTGGTTAACGCAAACCCACTAAACAATTTTAGGATGACGCGCTGTACTAAATTGGCGCAGAAAAAAGGACGATCTTAGCATGGGCATCTCCAGCACTACTGCACATAAAAAGGTTCAAACCGAAAATAAAAAACCACATTTAATTCGGCGCTTGTATGATTGGGTTTTGCACTGGGCACATACGCCTTACGGCACACCAGCTTTAGGGGTTTTAGCGACGGCAGAATCTTCGTTTTTTCCCATTCCGCCCGATCCTTTGTTGATGGCATTGGCGATGTCACGGCCAGATCGTAGTATCTGGTACGCTTTTGTGTGCTCTGCTTGTTCGGTTATCGGTGGGGCGATTGGATATCTCATTGGCCTGCAGTTGTGGAACGGCATTAGTGGATTTTTCTTTGCAAATGTGCCAGGGTTTACCCCCGAGGTTTTTAACCTGGTAGCGCAAAAATACAATGAAAACGCATTTTTAGCTGTCTTTACGGCGGCTTTCACGCCGATTCCATACAAAGTATTCACTATCGCCGGCGGCGTGTTTCAAATCAACTTCCTGGAGTTTATGGTTGCATCCATCGTTGGCCGCTCGATGCGTTTCTTTCTCGTGGCTGGCCTAATCTGGAAATTCGGCGCGAGTATCAAAGCGACGATAGATAAATATTTTGATTGGGTCGCACTCGGATTTACCGTGCTGTTGATTTTGGGATTTGTAGTGATTAAATACGCGATGTAACACAGACAGAATGTTTGTGCCTTAGGGCGTGGCGCTACGAGCACCACGGCCGGAGGTTGGTTTTATAAAGCAAAAGAGTTCCTGAAGATAAATTTCTTTGAAGTAATACGTACTCGGGGCGTGGCTCAGCTCGGCTAGAGCGCCTGGTTCGGGACCAGGAGGTCGGAGGTTCAAATCCTCTCGCCCCGACAAAAACAAAAAGGCTACTTTCGAG
>CAYUVM010000494.1:0-4122 GCA_964447935.1 uncultured Cytophagia bacterium
TCCAGTTGAGCGCGTCGTTGGCGATGGGGCAATCGATGGTGGCTTTGGTGCGGCTACGAAACGGCTCGCCATACACAGCCATTTGTCCGAGAACGGCGAGGCCAGCGTGGATGCCAAAGAAAAGCGGCTCGGGATACGTGCCTTTTGCGGCGAAACCCTGTTGGTGCAATTTCGCGAGCACGCGATATTCGTTCTCCAACCTTTTGTTCAACTCTGGGGCGCGCGTCATTTTCACAACGGCTTTAGCTTTTTCGCCTTTGGCGTCGAACAAGTAAAAAATATTTTTGTTGGCGTTGAACTTTCCGCGCGCAGAGAGGCCGCAGGACATGGCGGATAAATCGACGCCCTGTTTTTTTGCAAGCAGCGTCAAATAGTGCGGTGGCGTTTGTTTTTCGGTGGGCACGGCAGCGCGTTGCACGAAGATGGCACGGCGCGGAACGATACGGCGCAGCAAGCCGGCCTGACAGAGCATGGCGCCGGCGTGACTCAACGCGCGTTTTTTCGGCGACCGGCCATACAGGGTGTTCGTGAAAAGATATTTGGACATACGATCATCAAGCGGAAATGCCGTCCGCAACTCACCCTTGAAGGGGGTGAGCCAAAATTCACGCCGGGCTTTGAAACCCAGCTCGGCGAGATTTTGCATCATTTGCCGCGCAACGGAACGCTCGGAAAGGTTTTTCACTTCAAAATAAATGGCGCCATCCTCTTTGAGCAAGCGATCCAGCTCCGCGGGAAACACGGCGTCGAGCAGAAGATCGGCCAATTCTTTTTTGCCGGCGAGAAAAACCAGCGAGACGCTTTTGTCCGGCAGCGGCAAACGGGTAAAATCGGTAACGTGGGTGACCGTCACGTTTTGCTGGTCGACTTCTTTGCGCACGGCATCGAGTTCTGGCGCGTTGGCCGAGAGCACCAGCATTTCTTTGCCCATCGTCGCGAGAACATTCAGCGTGGCCGCAGAAGACACGCCGAAACAAACAATGCGATCCAACTCGAGATTGGGCAATAAAAATCGCCACGACGCGCGAGAGAGGCCGCCGGTGAGGTTAGTGCCGGGGATGAAGTCGGTGTTCAGGGTGTTTTCTAACATCCGGTTTTTAGCAATCAGTTTTAAATTACAAGCAATGAGCTACCAGCTTACGACAACAGTTTTTTCAAAAACGGTCTTTTCAACAATTCCGGAAAAGTCTCTTCGACTTTGAGTTTGTCTTTGCACATGCGAATGACGAACAGCGACACGAGCACGACTAGTGCGATAGCAATATAAATATTTTCCGAAAAGAAAACCGTGGTGAGAAACAGGCCGAGGGCGCTGGCGGCGATAATGAGATAGAACGGCAAATATTGCCGGTCGAAAATACTGATACCGGAGGCGAGGCGCAAACCGGCTTGTTTGAAAATATTGTGGACGACCATTGTGCCACCGGTGCCTATCGCTGCGCCGAGGGCGCCGTATTTGGGAATGAGAATTAAATTCACGCCGACATTGACGACGACGGCGAGAACATTGACGATGACGATGTAACGCAATTTGCCCAAGACTTTGAGCGTCAAACCGTTGAAGCCGAGCGCGGCGCTGAAATAATAGCCGAACGAGATCAATTGCAGATAAACCCACGAATCGACGTAGCGCGCGCCGTAGAGAAAATCGGTCAACGGTTTCGCCATTGAAAACGTCAGCGCAAAAATCGGGAAGGTTAAAATTCCCAGCCAGACGGCGGTGCGCCAATACAAGTCGTTGATGCCCTGAAAATCGTTTTTCGCAAAAAGGCGAGCGGCGAGCGGCGTGTAAAGCAGCGCGAAGCTGGTCATGACCAGTTTATTGAAATGCGCCGCCGGTAAAATAACGGTGTATTTGGCAACTTCGGTGGGATTGTGAAAATATCCCAGCAGCAGCGTGTCCGCGGAGTGTGTTAAAATATTGACAAGATCGGAAGAGAGCAGCGGAATCGTAAAGGCAAAAATTTCCTTTGCCGGCATCGAGATATTATTAAATCGCAAATGTTCCAAAAGGCCTTGCTGCCGCAACAAGCGAACGAGCAAAAAGATATAGAGCAGCACGCAGGCGGCGTAAATTCCGATATAACCCTTGGCAAGAAAGTTCACATCGCTTTGGGTTAACATCAACACCCCGACGACGGCGAGCTTCAAGAGCGGGCCGAGCAAGTGCTTGCGAAAAAAAATGGCGCGCGGGTTGGTGAAACTGGCAAACAGCCCGGTCAATAAATTATCGAAGGCGTCAACGGGCACCAGAAAAATCATGATCAATAGCAACTGGACCGGATGCTCTTTTTCATTGACGAGACGCGCGATTTGCTCCGGGGCGAGCTGAAAAACAACGACAATAGCGGCGCTGATCAGCAGGATCGTTCCAAAAACCAATATCAACGTGCCGAAGAGTTTGTTGTACTCTTCTTTTTCATGATAGATCGGAATGAAGCGCGTGATGGCGCGATCGAGGCCAAAGACGGCAATATTTTGAAAAAACGCAACGACGGAAAGCGCATACGCCCACGCGCCGTAATCGGCGGTGGAAAGGTAACGCACGACCAAAACTTGCGAGCCGAAATTGATTCCGACGGAAAGCAGCTTGCCGACAAGCAACAAGCTGGAACCGCGAATTTGTTTTTTGGTCGCATCGCCGCGTTTCTGCTTCGGCTTGGATGCTGCCGATTCCGCCATGGAAGGTGAATCTTGGATATCGGTTTCCAAAGGCATAAAATAAAATTTTTATTTTTAGAGCGTTTGCCCCAATGATAAAAAGCCTGCGGTCGTAGGCGGCCCGCGGATTTCTCTTTTAAGTCTGTGGGCGGCTTTTCATCGGTGGGCAAACATTCTTTTAATTTTTTCCTGCTCGTGAATTATGTTTTGCCCAAATCAACGCTGTAACTTCGCGCTTCACGTATTCAGCCTGCTGCGTGGCATCGACCACCCGCATTTGCGGAACGCGTTCTTTGAGCGCAAGATAGCCGTGACGCTGTTGCTCAAGCCACTCGGGCGTGTGCTCGTGTTTGCGCTCCCACAGCATTTTGCCGGGCGCATCCAATAAGACGACGAGGTCAGGCGTCGGGCAAATCGATTCGAACATTTTTCGCCGCAGACGTTTCCATGGCGTTTTTGCCGGCTTATTCAACCACGAGTCATAAATATAACGATCAAACACCACAAGCCGGCCGCGCAACAGATAACCCAGCGCGGCGCCGGCGCGATACCATTGCTCGACAAGCCGGTTGATGAAGCTGAAACCTTTCAACGCGAGAAAACTAAGATTTTTTTTCTTTTTCTTAACGCTGTCGCGCGCTTTCAGCCGCTGATGGAGCCATTTGGTCGTGGGCAGGCCGACGGTACTGGCAGCGATATTGCTTCCCATGTAAACCAGTTTGGCGCGCAGAAAATGATCTTTTGTCAATGCATGCGCGAGCGTCGATTTACCGGCGCCATCCGGCGCGAGTAAAGCGATCGAGACCCCACGACCCCGCAGCATAAAAAGCAGCGGGCGCAAGCGACGCAGCATGATCGTGGAAATGTTACGCCAGGCACCGGCAATAGGGGCGCGCTGAAAGAGACGGCGCGCCACCGCTTTGCGGCGTTGCAGAAGTGCCGGCCAGTCGTCCTGATCAATGGCCGCGGTGAGCATGTCCCAAGTGAGCGCCGGTGCCAGATAGCGGGCAATATTTTCGGCGATGTTTTTTTGCATGGCAGTATCGTTTTGCATTTGCCGGCGCAACTCAATGAGGCGTTCGCGGCGCGCATCACGAAAGTTGCCTTTATCGAGTAAACAATGCAAAAAAAGCGTAAAGAACTCGTCCCTCGGTGCCAGGACATAAGTAAATTCGCGGCGTTGCCGATTCCGCAAGCAACTCTCGAGCAAATCGACGTGCAATGTCCGAAACGGTTGACCGTAGCGCAAAGCGCTCACGACGTCGAATTTCAACCAACTGCCGGTGGCGCGGTTATAGGCGACAAAAAAATGATGCGGGGCGTGTCCCCAAGCGGGAAGCGCGACAAAACCTTTCGCGGCTAAAGTTTGGGCGAGTTGCGACAGATGCGCGGGCGCCACCACTAAATCCACTTCGCTGCTTTCGGCCGGTATTTCCAGCTCCTCAAAACCACGCAACAAAG
>CAYUVM010000495.1:0-4117 GCA_964447935.1 uncultured Cytophagia bacterium
TCCCGGTTACGCATGGTTCTTTGGCCGTGATGCGTGCTGGACGGCGTTTGCGATGCTGCACTACGGCGATTTTGAGAGCGTCAAAGACGTGCTGCGTTTCCTCGGCCGCCATCAGGACATAAATGGAAAAATTCTTCACGAGCTGACCACAAGCGGAGCGGCGCATTATGACGCCGCGGATGCAACGCCGTTATACGTTATTCTCATGGGGCGTTATTTGAATCATTCCGGCGACCTCAATTTTGTCAAACGCGAATGGCCGCATCTCGAAAAAGCAATGGCGTATCTCGCGGCGACGGATCGTGACGGCGATGGCTTGATCGAGAACACGGGCGTCGGCCACGGCTGGATTGAGGGCGGCAAACTTTTCGGCGTGCAGGTCGAACATTATCTCGCCGGATGCTGGGCCGAGGCGCTGCATGCGGCGGCGCGCCTTGCGGTTTTGCTGGATAAAACTCGGCTCGCGGAGCAATGGCTTCTCCAGCATCAAAAAGTGCGCAATCTGCTTGAACAAGATTTTTGGAATGAGGCCGCCGGATATTTTTATCACGGCAAAAATGCGGACGGCAGTTTTAATGACAATGTCACCGCGCTCGCGGCCGTGCCGTTGCTGTTTGGTTATGGCAAACCCGAAGACGGCGTGCAAGCGTTGCGGCGGCTTGCAACCAAACCATTTAACGCTGATTGGGGTGTGCGGCTGGTCGGCGATGATCATCCATTTTATCATCCGCAAGGTTATCATTACGGCAGTGTGTGGCCGCTGTTCACGGGCTGGGTGGCGCTGGCGGAATTTCGTTATGGCCGTTGGTTACAGGGCTTGATGCACCTGCAAAACGCGCGGGGTGAGGAGAACCGCACCGCCCTCGGCTGTATCGAAGAAGTTTTGCACGGTGAAACGTATCAGTCTGCCGGCGTTTGCACACATCAGGCGTGGTCCGAAAGCATGTTGCTGCAACCGGTTTACGAAGGCCTGCTGGGAATCCGGCCGCATGCGCTCGAGCGCCGCATCGAGATCGCGCCCTACATTCCATTACATTGGCCGTTTCTCACCGCCGGCCCGATTGGGCTTGAGGATCAGCAACTGTTCATGCACATGCAGCGTGAGGAGAATCTACTGACGTTCCAATTTCGCGCTCGCCCGTTTCCCGGAAAAAATAAGCCGGACAACTGGCAACCGTTGCGTGTTGATTTCAAGCCGACGTTTCCTTCGACAGTGCAGCTTGAAGAGATTCGCCGGCAGAATCATCTCATCGAAGTCAAACCAGAGGAGCGCGCCGACTTGATTCGCTGGCCCGTAACACTTGAAGTCGGCGGCGAGCCGGTGACAGTCGCGTTTCGCCTCGCGCGATATTTTACCGTCGTGCCGCCGGTTGCGGAAGCCACGCGCGGTCAACGCTCAAGCGGTTGGGTGATTGTCGATCAACATCTTCGCGGAAAAATAATCACACTTGATCTTGAAGGTGAACCTGCTGCTGAAGCGCAACTCGAGTTTGTGTTGTGGGGTTATCACATTAAAAATGTCATCGGCGGCCGGCTGACCACTAGTGACGGCGAACGCGGCGCGATTGTGTTTGAATTTCCGGCACGACGCAAAGCGATCGACGCCAACGCGCCGGGAGCGCGCCAATACAGCCGTCATAGCATTGAAATCATCTTGCGCTGAAATACTTTTAAAACCTGCTTTGCACTTACTCGCATCGCTGGAAATAACTTGCTTAAAAATTGTTACACTTCAATCTCGGTGTCTCGGGATGATACAAAAATTTTGAGACCGGATTAAGCGCTGTTGTCTGAATTTATGCGTTTTACATCGTGTCGCTGGGTGGCACTTCTGTTGCTATCCAATTGCCCCGTAACTTGGATGTGACAAAGGCGAATATTTCTAACCTCACACGACAACGGCGAGCAAGCTTATGATCAGCGAAGTCAGCCTGGGTTGCGAAACGCAACAGCACACAACGGCGCAAGAGCAATTTACCCGATTTATGCAGGAACAGGTTCAGCGCATCACCAAATTTCGCCACCATTTATGCCGGCAACACGGCTGCGAAATTTCCCACGACCATGCCGTGCGCGTTTGGATTGAACGCGGCTACGCGGCAGCGTTTCGGCGGCGGTTTGAGGGAAATTAGATTTTATTAAACATTTTCACTGAGGCGGCGCGTTTCGCCGGGTTGAAAAATCCATATACGCTCCGGATCGACGTTGGATGATTCCGCGGCAGCCCGTAACAGGCGCGGCGGTTCGTCCAGCGGTTCATCGGCAAGATCGAACGTGCCCCAATGAATGGCCAGCATCTTTTCGGCGCGAACGTCGAGAAAAGCTTGCAGGCTTTGCGCCGGTTCCATATGCACGGGCGACATAAACCAGCGCGGCAAATACGCGCCAATCGGGAGCAGCGCCAGATCAAAGCGCTCGAATTTTTCGCCAATCTCTTTGAAGCCGGGAAAATAGCCGGAATCCCCACCGCAATACAATCGCTGCTGTTTACTAATCACCGCCCAACTGCACCACAATGTCCCATTGCGATTGTGCACACCGCGCCCTGAAAAATGTTGCGCCGGCGTGCAATGAAATTGCAATCCTTCGATTTCCACCGATTGCCACCAATCGCATTCGACAATTCTTTTGGCGTCAATGCCAAAATCTTGCAAAATTTTTCCAACGCGTAACGGCGCAATGTAAAATGGTTGATTCCCCAATTTTTTAATCGTCGGCTTGTCGAGATGATCATAATGATCATGCGAGAGTAAAACGAAATCAATGCGCGGTAAATGACCGAGCGACGGCGACGGCGGCATGTGCCGCTTTGGCCCGGCCCAGGAAACTGGCGAACAGCGCTCGGAGAAAATTGGATCCGTTAGAATATTGCAGCCGCTCATTTGAATCAACGTGGTCGAGTGGCCGATCCACGTCACGGTGAAATGCGCGCGATTGTCGCGGAGCCAGGCGCCGTCGTTTTCGCTGACGGGAAAATGATATTGTCGAGGCTTGAGTGGCGCTCTGCCATTCCGCCGATCGTGTTGCCACTGCAAAAAATCCTTGAAGCCGCGAGGCTCGAAGCCGGGATAGGGATTGCGGAAGATTTTACCATGATGAGGCGCAACAGTTTTCATTTTAGCTTTGTTTTCTTTTTATCGTTGTTGTTTATTTCTACTTAGTCAGATTACGTTGCGTGGCCCACTAAACACGCAAAATACACTGAAAAGCTTTTCGCGTTTTTCGTGTGTTTCGTGGGTAAAATTTTAAATATGGCTAAGTAGAATTATTAAACATTCCAAAACTTCAAATCTTCGCCTGTGCGCATTTTCGTGAGGTAAATAATCTGCCCGGTGTGATAGGAAAAATGCTCAACAACATGAAAGACCGCGCCGAGCACAGTGACGTTGAAACCTTGAATCACGCGCGGCTCCGCGAGTTTGGCGATGGGCAGCTTTGCTAAAACCGCATCAACTTCGGCCAGCGTCGCTTCGAGTTTCTGCAACAATTCGGCTTTGGAGCAGGATTCGCGCGCGGCAAATTCGGCGGGGCGCTGGCGCGAGTCCGCTGCGCCGCCGATGCCGTGAATCACCCATTGCGTGATATTGCCGCAGAGATGTAGAATCAAATTGCCGACGCTGTTGCTTGTTTCATTGGGACGCCACCACGCTTCGGCATCGCTCAGCACGGCGAGGCAGGCGCGCAGCCACGGCAGGTATTCCTGCATCAAATGGCGGCGCGCTTCGGCAATAAAAAGTTCGGGGGCAGTGTTCATCTGCAAATCTTCCTTTCGCATTCAATATACAAAAGCCGGCAGCCAATCGCAATGCTGCGCGCAGAATCTACTTGACACTTTGTAAACGGTGATGTACAATAAGAACTGCTTTGTGATTCCGACGCCGCACATTTTCACGAAAGGAATGGAATGGAAAACCAACCAACTTCGCCACATACGCCAGAAACACCGGGCAAAAAACGAACCCCTTGGCTTTATGTGCCGACGCTGTATTTTACCGAAGGCTTGCCGTACATCTTGGTGAACAGCGTGTCGGTGATTATGTATAAAAAAATGGGAATTTCCAACGAGTTGATCGGCTTGACAAGCTCGCTTTATCTGCCGTGGGTGGTGAAGTTGGTT
>CAYUVM010000496.1:0-4111 GCA_964447935.1 uncultured Cytophagia bacterium
CGGAAGCACCGCACCAAAAACCCTGTGCGAATTTGCATGTTTTTACTTCATTGAAGTGATAAATTGAACGTCCATGTTTTTTGTCGTAGCGGCGGCCGCGCGCAGAGCCGGGAGTTGGACCCGCACTTGATGCGAAGCAGAAAAACTTGAGGGATTGCCGATCAGTCCGAGTTGAAGCGATACGCGTTTGCCGGGGGCAATCGGAACGCCGAGACCGGTGCGGCGAACTTGCACTTCTTGCCCGTTGCGTGTCAGGGTAAAGCCGCCGTTAATCGTGCTGGAGCCGGCGATTTCCAGTTGGCTCAAATCAAAAGTTTTCGGAAAGGAGAGGGTGATGAGCGCATTCGCGGCCAACGAGTCGGTGGTCACAAAGCTTACTTCATACAGCGAAGGTTTTCCCGGCGCCGCGCGCAAAGCTTTCACGGTCAATGAATCACGGCCGGCAGCAACAACAGGATTACCTCGTGGCGGAAGGTTGGGCTGGGCCCAGCCGGTTGATAACAGCAGCGTCCCGAAAAACAGCGTTAAAGCGGCAAATCTGTTGAACTTAAAATTTGTCAGCATATCTTGACCAATTCCCATCCTGTCGGTTCGTGTTTCAGAACTGTTACGATGTCTCAGTCAGAAACAAAGTGCAACATTTATTTATCAACATCTTAAAAGAACACGGCGTTATCAAGTGCAAACGATATACCATTGCCGCCAAAACGTTTTTGTAATTACCGCAAGATTTACCAATGCGTAGTTTTGTTTTCAGAAACAGTTGTATTCACTCAGGATAAAACACCAAGGGGCATAAAAAACATCGCGGTCGTCGGTTCTCAGCCAAGTAAAGCGGTGGGGCATTTTCATTCGCGCCGTGGGGCAATTTCTGACCATTTTCGGACAGATGGTAAAGCATGAGACGTAAAACTTAATTTTTGCAGGGTTTTACGCTCGATGCTTTAAGCTTTACTTCAGAATCGCGCGCAATAAAATCAGAAATCCCTTGCCGTCATTTTCAGAGAGTTTCAAATTCTTTTCCGCGCGTTTGAAGCTCGGATTGATGCGCAGCGCGACGCGAAATTCTTCCAGCGCCCGCAGAAACAGGTTGCGGCATTGGATCAAATAGGCCACGCCGAGGCTGTTGTGCAGATCGGCATAATCAGGGTAATCGCGCATCGCGGCGCGCAACCGGGTGGTATAATTTTGGATGAACTCATCGTCTTTGCCTTTGCCGCCATACATGAATTTCAAATAAAAATCATGCTCGAACGCCAAATCCGCCTCGATATTGACTTCTTGCCGAAGCGATTGCAATTCCTGCGCGGCCAATTCGAACGCGCCTTCATCCACAAGTTGCAATGCCTTCTCCAGCCGCGGCGTGCGAAAGGCGGGCCAGCCCTCGGCGGCGCGCATCAAATGTTCCTGTGCGGCCTTGGGCGACACATTGGAATCACCGCTGAAAGGCGCATTCAAACTTTGCAACAGCACCAGCGCATAATGAAAATGCGCCGGGAAAAAATTGGGATTGAGGTCGAGGGCGGTCCGAAGGCTATCCAGCGCCGGCCCTAATTTTTGCTGCTCCAAACATGCCACGCCGAGATGTTGATGCAAATCCGCATAATTCGGCGCGAGTTGCACGCCTTTGCGCAACACCATTTCAGCGTTGGCAAAATCGCCGCGCCGTAAATTCGCGAAACCAAGCTGGCAATACACCTCCGCCGAAGTCGGATCCAGTTCCGCGGCCATTTGAAAGAACGTCACGGCGTCATCGAGCAAATTTTTGCTCATAAACACGTGGCCGAGCTTCAAGCACGACATCGGGTGCCGCACCTGCCGCACTTTTTCGGCAATATAAAACAGCAGTTCCATCTCGGAAATCATTTCCTGATGGACGACCTTGAGTTTTTTCGGCAGCGTCGCATTTTTCACCTCCTCGGTCACCCCCACTTCGAGGCGTTCGATCACCCGCCCGTTATCGAAAATATGCGAGAGAATCGTCTCATTATTCGCCGAATACGTGGTTTGCACATGAAAGCGGTGGCCGCCGACTAACACGTCGTTGTTCAACCCAAGCTGCTGCATGACTACTCCGTGGTTTTTTCCTTCTTCTCAACTTTACTGTCGGACTTTTCCTCAGTCCCTTTTTTATGGTCGGCACTTTTATCGCCACCGTCTTTTTTAGCAGTATCGCCATCAGCCTTTTTTGCGGAATCGGTGGGGCTTTTCTCGGTGCTTGCCGGGCCGGTCGCGGATTTTTTATAATCGGTCAAATAAAATCCCGACCCCTTGAAAATCAACCCGGCGCCGCCATGAATCCGGCGTTTCACTTTGCCGCCACATTGCGGGCAAATTTCCAGTGCCGCCGAGCTCATGCTTTGAAACTGCTCAAACTCGTGGCCGCAATCGGCGCAATCATAATCGTAAGTTGGCATAACTATCTCGATAAATTTATTCTACGTAGTTTCTGTTTTTTCCGTTTTTTTTAAAACTTTATTTATGCAATCATATCGAAGCCGCAAATGCTGCCGCATTTATGTTACGCGTTTCTACTTTACAAATATGGCGTTTTGCAAAGTCCGCTTGCCAAACACAGTTAAAAAGTTTCATTATCCCATCATTTCCCCAAACGTCTTTTCCAGGCGCGCCATCGCTTCCTGCAAAGTTTTCATGCTCGCGGCATACGAGAGGCGCACATGTAACTGGCTGCCAAACGCTTCGCCCGCCACCAGGGCGACGCCGGCTTTAGCCACCAAGTGCTGGCAAATGTCATCCGGCGAATTTAACGTTTTCCCATTCACTTGCCGCCCGATCAAGGCGCCAACATTAATGAACATATAAAACGCGCCTTTCGGCATGCGCACGGCAATGCCGGGCATGCGTGAGAGCGCCTGATGCACAAACCGCCGGCGCTCGTCGAAATTTTGCCGCATCATGGCAATCGCCTCCTGATTTCCGGAAATGGCTGCAAGTCCGGCTTCTTGTGAAATCGAGCAGGCGTTCGAAGTGATGTGACTCTGAATTTTGTCCATCGTTTTCACAATGGCCAACGGCGCCGCGGCAAAGCCCAAACGCCAGCCGGTCATTGCATAAGATTTCGAAAAGCCGTTCACTAGAATGAGCCGGTCGCGAATTTCCGCAAACGCGCTGAGGCTCGTCGTCGCCACGCTGTCGTAGACCAGTTTCAAATAAATTTCATCCGCCAGCACGAAAAATTCATGTGCCCGGATGATGTCGACCAATGCTTGTAACTCCTCGACGGTGTAAACCGTTCCGGTCGGATTGGACGGGCTGTTGAGAATAAGTAACTTCGTCCGCGGTGAAATCGCCGCGCGCAAACGGCCCGGGGTTAATTTAAAGTCGTCTTCGTCGGGATTATTTACCACTTTTGCGGTCGCGCCGGCCATTTGAATTTGTTCCGGATAACTCACCCAGTACGGCGCCGGCAAAATCACTTCATCGCCGGGGTTGCACAACGTCAGCATTGCATTGAAAACCGCTTGCTTCGCGCCGTTGGAAACAATAATCTCATTCGGCTGATACACCGCACCGTATTCTTTGTGCAAGCTCGCGGCAATGGCCTCGCGCAGCGCGAGCGTACCAGCGTTCGGCGTGTATTTGGTTCTGCCGTTTTGAATCGCCGCAATGGCCGCACTGCACACCGGCTCCGGGGTGGCAAAATCCGGTTCGCCGGCGCCGAGATCGATGATATCTTTTCCTTGACGCCGCAACTCGGCCACGAGGCCGGTCAGCGCGACAGTTTGCGACGGCTGAATACGCGCCGCGAATTGCGATTCTTGGAAGTTTATGGGCATAAGTTATGAAGTGGTCTTAATCCAATCAAATTATTTTTTATTCGAGCGCCTCTTGCATGTGATACGATTTGCCCGCTCTTTTTCATTTCCATTCATCTTTAAGATCGGATTTATAATACTTTGGCTCATCTTCATTTTCCAGATCACGCATGGCTGTGGACAATGAAAAACGCGACCATTCCCCATCTTCCCGATGTGAATTTTCAGGAACAGGTTTTGTCATCAAAAATTCAACAAAATGCAGCACTTCATTCAAAAAAGGCTCGGGCAATTTTTGAACGTGTTGAGTAATTCTTTCAACGGTACTCATCTTT
>CAYUVM010000497.1:0-4111 GCA_964447935.1 uncultured Cytophagia bacterium
TATTGACGGTGGCGAAAACCTTGTTGGCCTCGCCATATTTGAGTGAGAAAGAAAATCATCAGGGCTTGCTGCTGCATTCGATTTATCATCGCCCGCGGGGATGGGATTACACGCCGAAAGCCGCCGCCGTGCCGCAAGGCGAGTCGTCGATGTGGGGCGATTATCATCTTCGCGAACTGGCTTTGCTGCTTTGGCGGCAGGCAAAGGGATTGCCGTATCTCACGTTCTTTTAGTGAATTTTATATTAGACTTGACATTCAACGGCAAATTTGATAAGATCGTTCATCGCAATTTAGCGACCGCCTGCTACACCAAACCGGTAGATTGCCGGGCCAGTGTCACTAACTTGTAACCAGCCGTTAGAAATTTGCATGAACTATCTCGCTTTCGATCTCGGCGCTGAGAGTGGCCGTGCGATTTTAGGGCAAATCGACAAAGGCCGCCTCACGTTGCGCGAGTTGCACCGTTTCCAAAATCGCATGGTGCCGTTGCACGGACATTTGTATTGGGACCTTCTTCATCTCTTTGCAGAAATTCAACAGGCCCTGCAATTGGCTGGGCGGGAGAAAATTGCGCTCGCCGGTATTGGCGTGGATACGTGGGGTGTTGATTTCGGCCTGCTGGATCGTGATGGCGCGTTGCTCGCGAATCCAGTAGTGTACCGCGATCATCGCACCGACGGTATGATGGAAAAAGTGTTTGCGCAAATGCCACGGGAAGAAATCTATCGGCTCACCGGCATTCAGTTGATGCAGATCAACACGCTGTTCCAGCTTTATGCGCTGGTTGAAGCCCAATCCCCGCTATTGCAAATTGCCGAACGGCTGTTGTTCATTCCTGATCTCATCAATTTCATGCTTACCGGACGGCAGGTCACTGAATTTACTTTTGCCACCACTTCACAGCTTTTTAACCCCAACACCCGCAAGTGGGCGGAACCGATTTTCGCGCAACTCGGATTGCCGCGCCATCTGATGGCGGAAATCATTGCGCCGGGAACGATGATCGGCTCGTTGCGCCGAGAATTGTGCCATGCTGCCGGCCTCGACGAGGTTCCGGTGATTGCAGTCGGCTGTCACGATACCGCCTCGGCAGTTGCGGCGGTGCCGGCTGCCGCCGAGAATTGGGCGTATCTGAGTTCCGGCACGTGGTCTTTGATGGGGGTTGAAACTGCGGCGCCCGTAATCAATGCACACGCTTTGGAAATGAATTTTACGAACGAAGGCGGCGTGGCTGGAACGATGCGATTGCTAAAAAATATTATGGGGCTTTGGCTGTTGCAGGAGTGTCGCCGCCAATGGCAGCGCGAGGGCCGCCATTACGACTATGCCCAGTTAATGCACGAGGCCGAGGTGGCTGCGCCGTTTCGCAGCCTGGTGAATCCTGACACGCCGGATTTTTTAAATCCGGAAAACATGCCGCAGGCGATAGCGGATTTCTGCCGTCGCACGCAACAACCCGTGCCGCAGCGCGATGGAGAATTTGTGCGTTGTATTTATGAAAGCCTGGCGTTGCAATATCGCCGGGTAATGGAAATGTTGGAAGCGTTGCAGGGTAAAAAAAATGAGGTTTTGCATATCGTCGGCGGCGGCAGTCAAAATACGTTGCTGAATCAATTCACCGCCGATGCCATTGGGAAGCTGGTTTTGGCCGGGCCGGCGGAAGCCACGGCTTTGGGTAATGTTGCCGTACAAGCCATTGCGGTAGGCGAGTTTAAGAGCCTTGCAGAAGCGCGGCAAGCAATTAAAAATTCTTTTGCCATTCACGAATTTCATCCGCGTGACTCGGGCCCGTGGAATGAAGCCTATCAGCAATTTATCAAACTGTAAATTAAAAACCGCCATCAGGTTTTCCCCGGAAAACCGTTGATTGCCCTCACCTGTTCTTGGTTAAAAATTTTTCACGGAGCAGAAAATGCCTAATCACCGCCAAGCTTATCAGATTCTCGCGCAGCAATTGCGCGAGAATGATATTGAGGTCGAAAAAGTCAAAGCTGCGCTCAAAAAGCAACACATCGAGACGCCGTCGTGGGGCTACGGTAATAGCGGCACGCGATTTCGGGTTTTTCCGTGGCCCGGCGCAGCGCGTACCACCCCAGAGAAGCTCGCCGATGCCGCGATGGTACATCGGCTTACCGGCGTGGCGCCGTCGGTCGCTATTCATATTCCGTGGGATAAAGTCGACGACTGGGAAGAACTGGAAGCGTACGCCGAGGCCAGCGGCATTAAAATCGGCGCAGTGAATCCGAATGTTTTTCAGGATGAGATTTATAAGTTTGGTTCCATTTGCCATGCGAACGCCGAAGTGAGAAAACGCGCCGTCGCGCATCTGCTTGAGTGCGTCGATATTATGAAAATTATCGGCTCGACCGAACTCTCGTTGTGGTTTGCCGATGGCACCAACTATGCTGGCCAGGACAACATTCGCGAACGCAAACATCGAATGCAGGAAGCGTTCGCAGAAGTTTATCAAGCCCTGCCGCCGAACACTCGCATGCTGATCGAATACAAATTTTTTGAACCGGCGTTTTATCACACCGATCTCGCCGACTGGGGCATGGCGTACGCGGCTGCATTGAAGCTTGGTCCGCAAGCGCAGGTGCTCGTCGACACCGGCCATCATGCGCCGGGCACGAACATCGAACATATCGTCGCCATTCTGCTTGATGAGGGAAAACTCGGCGGCTTTCATTTTAACAACCGCAAATACGCCGATGATGATCTCATTGTCGGCTCGGTAAATCCATATGAACTTTTTCTCATTTTCAATGAACTCGTGGCCGCGGCAGCTTCAAATGAAAACGTGCCCGCGGCCTGCGCAAAAAATGTCGCATACATGATCGATCAGTCGCACAACATCGAACCGAAAATCGAAGCAATGGTGCAATCCGTGATTAACTGTCAGGTGGCATTGGCGAAGGCCCTGTTGGTGAATCGTGCGAAACTCGCGGAACGGCAAGTGGCCGGCGACGTGCTCGGCGCGCATCGCGAATTGAATTCGGCTTATGAAACCGATGTGCGGCCGTTGTTGGCACAGGTTCGGGAAGAAATGGGTTTGCACCCCGATCCGATTGTCGCGTTGAAGGCGAGCCGCTATGAAGAGAAGATTGCACAAGCGCGGGGGGAAATGATCGGAGCGGGTGGAGGCTATCCGGGGGCTTGAACCAAGCACAAAAGTTTGCTTGACAAGCTGTTAGTTTTTTGCTATCCTTAAACTCGTCAACTTCGACTAAAACCGGAGCATTGTTGAAACCCTGGCGCATATCGTCTGTTTTGCCTTGGGTAAATTACAGTGCTGAACAAACGAAAGCAATAACTTGTTGAGGCAAACGCTGTTTCACCGCGCAAGGCCGCCGCGTTTAAAAATCCAATCTTATCCGAAGAACCCCGTCGTTTTGATGGGCATTGCCATTTCCAGCGTTTTTCCTCATGCTCGCATCTCTGCCGTAAATACAAGATCTTGCATTTGACGAGGTGAATGGTTGCGTAAGTAATTTTTATTGATGCCGTAAGCAAAAGTAGCCAATTTAATTTTAGCCGAGAGGGAGTCACATGAAACCCGTTTTTCCATTGCTCTGTTTGTCATTGTTGCTCGTGTCTTGTTCAACACCCGAAAAGCGCCAAAAAGCAGCGCAAGCTTTTATCGATAACTATACCGCCCAATTGAAATCGTTGTATTACGCCTCAAGCGAGGCGCAATGGGCGGTGAATACAAAAATTGTGGAAGGAGATTCCACCAATGCGGTGGCGTCGCGGCAAGCTGATGAAGCCATGGCCGCCTTCACCGGTAGTACCGAAAACATTAACACGACGCGGGCGCTGCTTCAACAAAAGCAGGCGTTATTGCCGTTACAAGTCAAACAACTCGAAAAAATTCTTTATGCGGCGGCCAACAATCCTCAAACCGTTGCGGAAGTGGTTAAAGAGCGCATCAAAGCCGAGACTGCACAAACGGAAAAACTTTTTGGCTTCGGTTTCAAAATTGACGGTGCGCCGGTGACGACGAACGCCATCGACGAAATTTTGAAGCAAGAAAACAATCTTGCGCAACGGCAAAAAGCGTGGGAAGCGAGCAAGGAAGTCGGCACAGCGCTCAAAGACGGATTGGAGAA
>CAYUVM010000498.1:0-4104 GCA_964447935.1 uncultured Cytophagia bacterium
TCTTGCCTTCTTTTTGCCGTTCAAGCAATTTGCGTTTACGCGAAATATCGCCGCCGTAACATTTGGCGGTGACGTTCTTGCGCATTGCCGGCACCGTCTCTCGCGCGATGATTTTGGAGCCAATCCCCGCTTGAATCGCCACCTCAAACATCTGGCGCGGAATCAGTTCCTTGAGCTTCTCGCACACTTTGCGCCCCCAGTCGTAGGATTTCTCGCGGTTGACGATATGAGACAGCGCATCGACCGGCTCGCCGTTGATGAGAATGTCCAATTTCACCAAGTCGCCCTCACGGTAGCCGATGAACTCGTAATCGAGCGAGGCATAACCTTTGGAAAGCGATTTCAGCTTGTCATAAAAATCAAAAATAATTTCCGCCAACGGAAATTCATAGGCAATATCGACGCGGTTGGCGTCAATATAACTGGTGTTTTTATAAATACCGCGCCGATCTTGACACAGCTTCATGATGTTGCCGATGTAGTCCGACGGGGTAATGATTTGCGCTTTGATGTACGGTTCTTCGATATGATCGATTTCGCCGATAGCCGGCAGCATCGAAGGATTGTCGATCACCAGTTTTTCGCCGGTCGTTTTAAAAACCCACAACTCAACGTTCGGCACCGTGGTGATGATGTCCATGTTATATTCACGATCCAGCCGTTCCTGCACGATTTCCATGTGCAGCAAACCAAGAAAGCCGCAGCGAAAACCGAAGCCGAGCGCTGCCGAGCTTTCCGGTTCGTAAATCAGCGACGAATCGTTGAGCTTGAATTTTTCCAGCGCGGCGCGTAATTCATCATACTCTTCACTCACCGTCGGAAACACGCCGCTGAACACCATCGGCTTTACGTCGCGATAGCCCGGCAACGGCTCCGCCGCCGGCCGACCGGCATCGATGATTGTGTCGCCAACTTTTGTATCCTTCACTTCTTTGACACCGGCAACGCAATAACCGACTTCGCCCACCGCAAGCTGTTGGCGTGAAAAACGTTCCATGCACATAACGCCAATTTCGCTGACTTCAAATTCTTTTCCCGTTGAAAAAAACTTTATGCGCATGCCCGGTTTAATGGCGCCGTCAACCACACGAATGTTTGCGATGGCGCCGCGATAGCTGTCAAATTTCGAGTCAAAAATCAGCGCGCGCAACGGAGCATTGGCAATGCCTGTCGGCGGCGGAATGCGTTTAACCACCGCCTCCACAATTTGATCAACGCCGATGCCCTGTTTGGCGCTGGCAAGGATAATATCGTTTTCATCAATGCCGAGAATATCGACGATTTGCTTTTTGACGAGGTCGATTTGCGCCCCCATCAAGTCAATTTTATTGATGACTGGAATGATGGTCAGGTTGTGCTCCATCGCCAGATAGAGGTTGGAAATCGTTTGCGCTTCCACACCCTGCGAAGCATCAACCACCAGAATGGCCCCTTCACACGCTGCCAAGCTGCGCGAGACTTCATAACTGAAATCGACATGCCCCGGGGTATCGATCAAATTGAGAACATACTCGTTGCCGTCATTGGCTTTATACGACATCGTCACCGCGTGCAGCTTGATGGTGATGCCGCGTTCACGTTCCAAATCCATATTATCGAGCGTCTGCGCCACGATTTCTTCTTTGCGCAGCGCGCCGGTCACTTCAAGAAAACGATCCGCCAACGTCGACTTGCCATGATCGATATGTGCAATGATACAAAAATTACGAATGAATTCACTCATGCTTTTAGAATTGACTACTCCGCCAGAAAATATTTTGTTATGTCTGCAAACCGGTTCGTTCCAAACCCGGCGCCAATGATCGCCTTGCCGTTATTTTATTGCCGCCGACAAATTATATCAATCTATAAAACTTTCGCTAAAGAGGCAATAGAAATTCCGGCCCGTTGCGTTAATGTCATCAGGCGACTGACCGGTTATCACCTGCGTGCCATCCTACCATTCAAATGACGGCTGGCAAAACAAGCCCAAACTCATTTTGCCAGCCAATATGGTGTTGCTCAATTTTTGCTCAGCAAGTCGCGCCACGTTTTGCGGCGTTTGCCTTTCTTCAGCCAAACCGCAATGCCGACGCCTGCAAGCACACCGGCGGTAATGCCGAGCCCGATCAGCACCTGCTTGTTCGGGCGCCAGCTTTGATCTTCATGCGGCATGAACTCGCCAAAAAACTCTTCGCTGCCGTCGGAAATGGGCGCGCGCAGTTCGAGGCCGGCCGCCTCCTCATTGTGGCTGCGAGGCTCTTTGGCTAACAGTTGATCCCACCAACTCATTTTTTCCTCCGTGGTTTTTTGTGAATTATTTTCATTTTGTTTTTTTTCTTTGCTTTTGGGCGCGGCGCCTCAACGAGCACAAAATCCAGCACGCGTTCGCTGGCGTCGGCGCGTACTACCCGCACGCGCACTTCGTCGCCGAGGCGGTAAATACGCCCGGATTTCTGCCCTTTCAAACGATAAGCCCGTTCTTCAAAAATATAATAGTCATCGGCAAGATCGCTGATGTGCACGAGACCCTCTACCATAAACTGCGGAATCTCGACAAAAATGCCAAACGACACCACGCCGGAGACCAGGCCCTCAAACTCATCGCCGAGATGCCGCGTCATAAATTGCGCCTGCTTCATTTTGACCGAAGCGCGTTCAGCCTCCTGCGCCACCAATTCGCGTTCCGAGGATTGCTGCGCCGCGTAGCTCAGCTTGCGGCTAATCGCTTCATGCATTTCAGGGCGGTAACCGTTCGCATACGCCTTTAAAGTCCGGTGCACAATCAAATCCGGATAGCGTCGGATCGGCGAAGTAAAATGCGAATAATGCTTGAAAGCCAAACCGAAGTGGCCAAGGTTTTCCGTCGCGTATTTGGCTTTCATCAAAGAGCGGAGCATCATGGTTTCGATCACGTCCGCCGCCGGTTCGCCGTGAATTTCGCTGAGGAATTTGCTCAATACCTTCCCCGTAATCATTTGCTGTTGATCAAAATTATAACCGAAAGCCTTGACAAACAGCGCAAATTCTTCAATCTTGACCGGGTTCGGGGGCTCGTGGATACGATAAATAAACGGCGGCTTGTTGCGCTTCTGCGCCAGCTTCAAGTCAACATGCTTCGTGATCGTTTGATTCGCCAGCAGCATAAACTCCTCAATCAGGCGATTGGATTCCTGCCGCACTTTGCGGCGAATCTCAATCGGAAAGCCGGTTTCATCGAGAATAATTTTGGCTTCCGGCGTGTCAAAATCGAGACTGCCGTTGCGCAAACGCCGTTTCGTCAAAACCTGCGCCAGCGCATTCATTTCGCACAAGGCTTTATCCAACTCGGCGCTGAGCTTTCTTTCTTCGTCGTTGCTGGCCGTGTCTGCCGAGCTGATTTCGCCGTCGATAACTCTTTGCGCTTCTTCGTAATTAAAACGCCGTTTGCTGTGGATGATCGTCTCGGCGATTTTGTAATTGGCCACTTCACCTTTCGGCGTGATCTCCATGAGGCACGAATAGGTGAGCCGATCTGTGTGCGGCTTTAAGCTGCAAAGCTCGTTGCTCAATTTTTCCGGCAACATCGGCACGACGCGATCCACCAAATACACTGAAGTGCCGCGTGCCAATGCTTCTTTATCCAAAATTGAGCCTTCTTTCACGTAATAGCTCACATCAGCAATATGAACGCCAAGTTCGACGTTGCCATTTTCCAAATGGCGCAAATTGACGGCATCATCAAAATCCTTGGCGTCCTCCGGATCAATCGTGAAGATCAATTGCTCACGCAGATCAAGCCGTTGCTGCATCAACTCCGGCGTAATATCGAGCCGCAATTCCTCCGCCGCCTGTTCAACCGCCGCGGGAAAATCCGCCGGCAAATCAAACGAGAAGGCCACCGAAAGCACATCCACACCGGTCTCATTCGGAAAACCCAACACTTTCACAACGCGGCCTTCGGGATTTTGCGAGGGATCATCCCAACTCTCAATGGCAACCGCGACCTTTTGTCCCGGTTGCGCGTTGCCAAGAAATTCATCAGGAACAAAAATGTTCTGCAGCATTTTCATATCGTCGGGCTTGACAAAATACCAATGCTTGCCTTTTTGCAGCGTTCCGACGATATTTTGCCGCGAGCGCTTG
>CAYUVM010000499.1:0-4103 GCA_964447935.1 uncultured Cytophagia bacterium
TAAATTCGTCAACAATTAAAACCTTGCCTTCAATAACGACATACTCAACGTCTTTTTCATAAAGCGAATAAGCGCGCAGCAATTGCGAAATGCTATGCACCCGGTCGCTTTTTTGGGGGGATTCTTTGGTTAATTCGGCTTTGCGTTTTTCTTTCTCGTCAATTGGCAGCGTCTCATCGGTATTCAACGCATGCATCTTTTCGCCGAGGTCGGGCAACACAAACATTTCCGGTTCATTCGGCGAGAGATAGTCGCGGCCTTTCTCGGTGGTGTCAATCGTATGCGCTTTTTCATCGATGGCGAAATATAAATCTTCGTCGAGTTCGTGCATCTTTTTGTCGCGCAAGTAGTCGCTTTCGACGCGATGAATCAGCTTTTTGGTGCCGGCTTCCTGCAAGAGTTTCATGAAGCGCTTATTTTTCGGAGCGCCGCGCTGCACTTGCAGAAGCTTGACGCCGGCTTCATATTCGGTTTTCTCGTTTTGCAAAAGCTTTTCCGCTTCGGACATCAAGCGGTTTACGAGTTGCGTCTGCGCATTGACCAATTTATCGACGCGCGGCTTCATCGCATCGTACTGATCGACGCTCTGTTCCACCGGGCCGGAAATAATCAGCGGTGTGCGCGCTTCATCGACCAGCACCGAATCGACTTCATCGACGATGGCGAAATAATGTCCGCGCTGCACCTGATCTTCCGGACGCACAGCCATATTGTCGCGCAGATAATCAAAGCCAAACTCGTTGTTAGTGCCGTAAGTAATGTCGGCACTGTAAGCTTCCCGGCGTTGCGGCGGATTCATATCGTTAGTGATAAACGCCGCGCGCAATCCGAGAAACTCAAAAATTTTTCCCATCCACTCACAGTCGCGGCGGGCGAGATAATCGTTGACGGTGACGAGATGTGCCCCTTTGCCGGCCAGCGCATTCAAATACAACGGCAGCGTTGCCACCAACGTTTTGCCTTCGCCGGTCGCCATTTCGGAAATTTTTCCTTCGTGCAACACGATGCCGCCAATCAATTGCACATCATACGGCACCATGTCCCATTTAATCGGATGGCCGACGACGTTCCATGTTTGTCCGCATAAGCGGCGGCAAGTTTCCCGCACCACGGCGAAGGCTTCGGGGAGAATCGCGTCAAGCGTTTCCTTAATGGTTTGCCGCTCTTCCTTTTCTAACTCGGCAACCTGATTTCGTAATTCTTCCGTTGACAGCTTGGATTCAATCTCGGGGCGCTCGACGCCGTTGGTTTCGCTTTCGCCGTGCAATAATGCCGTGAGCTGAGTAAGCTCGGCGCGCACTTCGGCCGTCGCCTCGTTGATTTGGGTTTTAAATTTATCCGTTTTGGCGCGCAATTCGCCGTCCGAAAGATCGCGCAAGGTTTGATAAATTTCGTTGATTTCATCCACCTGTGGATGAATGCGCTTGATGTCGCGATCGTGTTTGCTGCCGAAAATTTTGGTTAATAAACTCATGAATGTAAACTCACTGATCCTTGTGTAATCGTTACTTTACTGCTGCAGTTGCGGTGACACTTCGATATTGTTTACGGTTTGACGTTCAAAAACAAGATCAACCTGATTGATGCCGAGAAATTGTGCCGTTGTATTTCAACGTCGAAAGTTGATAAATGGGCAAATCAAAGCGGCATCCAATTCTTTATGATCTGCCCAAAATGTTTTCGAGGTTATTGAAGCAGACAATCTGCTGGACAGGACGCACCGCTGATCAAATAGCGCTCCCCTTAAATTTGAAAGAAAATGATCAGGTCCGGAGTTGTTCCTGAGGCGATAAATATCTTTTGTACGTTTTGCTCGTCTTCATCGTTTATCTACAGAGGTAGAATTGATTTCACTCTTCCTCGTTATTTCCCTCGCTCAAGCCGCGGCCTTTTTTCTGCAAGCGGCCTTCCTGGCGCAGATCAATGAGCACCGCATCGAGAATGCCGTTGACGAAACGCCCGCTTTTTTCGGTGCTGAATTTTTTGGCGATCTCAATCGCCTCATCAATCGTCACTTTGGGCGGAATGTCGGGAAAGTAAAGGAACTCGCTCAACGCCAGGCGCAAAATAAGTTTGTCCATGATCGCGATGCGATTGAACTCCCAATTGACGGCTTTGCGCCGGATCAGCATGTCAAAAAAAGAATTTTCCGCCACCGTGCGGCGAAACAGCGCGGCGGCAAATTCCAGCACCGCACCCGCTTCATCCTGGGTGTTAATCACCTCGCCCACGATTTGTTCCGGCGGATTGCCGGATAACTCATGGGCATAACACGCTTGCAGAGCAAATTCTCGCGCTCGGCGGCGTCCACTGCCTTGTGACATCGTCATCCAAATTTAAAACCGATGAGCTAACCAACTCTAACTGGCCATGATTCTTCTCACTCCCGGCCTATTAAGTACTTAAGACAAAATAATGAAATTTGCAACCTTATTTTTTACCGCCGAAACAACTTCATTATGCAGCGCCAAGCCGGTTGTTGAAAATAAATCCCACAGAAACGCTTGAGCCATTTCTGTGGGATTTTCCTCGGGGCATATTGTTATGCCGGCAATTTGCCGTTTCAACGCACAAAAGTCAACCAATCATAAACATCTTCTTCGCGGCCTTCGATGATAGCAAAAAACTTTTCTTGCAAGCGCCCGGTCAGCAGTCCGCATTTACCGTTGCCAAGCATGATGCGATCAATCGAGCGAATCGGCGTGATTTCCGCCGCGCTGCCGGTAAAAAAGACTTCGTCTGCCACATACAGCATCTCGCGCGGCACTGGCGCCTCGATGACTTCATAGCCAAAATCCTTCGCCATTTCAATCACGCAATCGCGCGTAATGCCCGGCAGAATGCTCGACGAAAACGGCGGCGTATAAATTTTGCCGCGATACACCAGAAAAATATTTTCGCCGCTACCTTCACTCACATAGCCGTTGGCATCGAGCATAATGCCTTCGACGTATTGATCCATCTTCGCTTCCAGCTTCACCAGTTGCGAGGGCATGTAGTTCGCCGCCGCTTTCGCCATGGACGGAAAGGTGTTAGGGCGCATCCGATTCCACGAGGCGACGCGCACGTCGACGCCGTTTTTAAGCGCGTCCGGCCCGAGATATTTGCCCCACATCAGCGCCGCAATGGCCACCTGCGTTGGGCAGAGCCGCGGATCAACGCCAAGGCTGTGATAACCGCGAAAGGCGACCGGACGAAGATAACAGGCTTTCAGTTTATTAAGACGAACCACCTCGATGCAGGCCTGCATAATCTCTGCTTTAGTAAACGGCATGTCGATACGATAAATCTTCGCCGAATCAAACAGCCGGTCAATATGATCCTTCAACCGAAACAGCGCGGGCCCCTGCAGTGTCTCATAACAGCGAAACCCTTCAAATACGCTGGAACCATAATGCACGACATGCGACATCACATGAATGGTCGCCTCGTGCCAACGCACCATCTTGCCGTTGAACCAAATTTTGGTTTTTACATCGAACCCGGTCGCGGGCAAAGCGGGCTTAACAAGTTTTGCATTTTTTTCTTTATGCAACCTGCCAATATGGGCCGGTTTGCCGTTGGGTAGTCGTGCCATTTTTCCTCTCCTCTAAATGTTAGTCGTGATGGCTTCGGGCATTGTGTTCGGATCAACGCGCAATGCCTAAAGGCGCAACTACAAACGCGCTCAACCCATCAAACTGCGGGCGATCACGAGTTGTTGAATTTCCGAGGTGCCTTCATAAATCTCCGTGATACGAGCGTCGCGCATGTAACGTTCGACGGGATAATCTTTCAAATAGCCGGCGCCGCCGAAAATCTGTACGGCTTTCGTGCCGCAATCAACTGCGACTCGCGAAGCATACAGTTTGGCCTTGGCCGAGTGTGTCGAAAATTTCTCGCCGCGATCCTTGGCCACTGCGGCCTGATAAATGAGCAAACGGGCCGCGTCAATATCCGTCGCCATGTCCGCCAGCATAAAATTGATGGCTTGAAAATTGACGATTGGCTGACCGAATTGTTGGCGTTCCTTGGCGTATTTCAACGCAGCTTCAAAAGCAGCACGCGCGATGCCGAGCGCCTGTGCTGCAATACCGATGCGGCCAACATCGAGAATTCCCATG
>CAYUVM010000500.1:0-4100 GCA_964447935.1 uncultured Cytophagia bacterium
CCTCTTCGAGCTTTTCGATCCAGCTCGAGAGGGTGTTGTCGGATTCGTAGATTTTCTTCTCGCCGATGGCGCGAACGCTGTTCGGCAAATCTTTCGGCGAAATCTCGCGCGTGCTCGCCAACACCACGGCGCGCTCGATGCAGTTTTCCAATTCGCGCACGTTGCCGGGCCAGTTGTACGCCATCAGCAATTCCAGCGCATCGGGCGCGACGCCTTCGATCTCCTTGTTTTCCTGCTTCGAATATTTTTCAAGGAAATGCGCCGCCAACAAAGGAATATCTTCCTTGCGCTCGCGCAGCGCCGGCAGCTTGATGGGAAACACCGAAATGCGATAATACAAATCTTCGCGAAACTCGCCGGTTTTAATGGCCTCTTCCAAATCTTTATTGGTGGCGGAAATGACGCGCACGTCGACTTTCACCATTTCGTTGCCGCCGACCCGTTCGAACTCGCGTTCCTGCAAAATGCGCAACACTTTTGCTTGCGTCGCCTGCGTCATCAAACCGATCTCGTCGAGAAAAATGCTGCCGTTGTTGGCGATTTCAAACTTGCCGACGCGGCGGCCGGTGGCGCCGGTGAAAGAACCTTTTTCATGCCCGAACAATTCGCTTTCCAGCAGCGATTCCGGCAGCGCCGAACAGTTGACTGCGACAAATTGTTTGGTGCTGCGCACGGTGTTATGATAATGAATCGCCCGCGCGATCAACTCTTTGCCCGTGCCGCTTTCGCCTTGAATGAGCACCGTCACATTGCTGTTGACGACTTTTTCCAGCGCGCGAAAAACTTCCTGCATTTTGCCCGACTGGCCGATGATATTGCGGAATTGATACTTGCTGCGAAGCTGCGAGCGCAGGCTGTCGATTTCCTGTTTGAGCGAACTGGTGGTGAGCGCATTGCGCACCGTTACCAGCAAGCGGTCGCTGGCAAACGGCTTGGTGATAAAATCATAAGCGCCCAATTTCATCGACTGCACGGCTTTTTCAATGGTGCCGTGGGCCGACATCATCACCACCGGAATCAGCGGCTCTTCATCGCGAATGCGTTTCAGCGTTTCAATACCGTCGATGCCCGGCATCTGAATATCGAGCATGATCAGGTCGGGCACTTGCTCGCGGATGATTTTCAGACACGCTTCACCGCTGTTCGCCACTTCGACGTCGTATTCTTTTTCCTTGCGCAGGTTGATCTCGATCATCTTGCAAATATTCTTGTCATCATCAACCACGAGGATCGAGTAATGCCGGACTTTGCCGGAACGCATCAGGTCAGCATCCGGCCCCCGCCGTGCGCTCGCGGCGGGCGAGGTCGCGGCCTCAACTTCGGAAAAATTATTCAAATTTTCTGCCATAGTCATCATCCAAAAAGCTTGTTCTCGGCTCAAGCGGGGGAAATCGGGTTGCAGCAGCGCGGCAATCGCGCGATAATCATTAACCGAGGGTTTTATTGAAAATACAAAACCGCCAAGAGAATCGCAAGGTTTTTTTCCGATTCGCGCGTTTAATAATTCTATAGTTAAGTTTCATTAACCCTCAATAACTTTTGTTCGCGGCCATTGGGCGACCGTATCAAGAAAAACTTGTCCAAACCCCGGCTCCAAAACGAAGGCGGTCTCCAGCACCAAAATCGGCTCGCGGGCACTCCCGGCGCAGGCCGCGAACTTGACGGCGTCTTTGCTCGTCGTTAAAATATACCGCGCACCCGCAGCTTTGCGGGCTGTGAGCATGGTTTGCAGATCATTTTCGTGGTAACGCTGATGATCACGGAATTTTATTTCGCCCACGATGCGCACGCCGAGCCGCTCCACGGCGGCGCGGAAACGTTCCGGTTGCGCAATACCGCTGACCAAAAAAACGGGCTGTGCATTAACCGAAGCAAGTGGCAATAATTTTTCGCCGCCTGCTAATTGGCGCCAGCCGACGCTTTGCAAGGCGCCGGAAAAAATTTTTGCCGAGGTATACTTTTCCGCTGCCGGCGCCGCAACCTGGCCGCCGCCGGTATTGCAAATAACAAAATCCGCCCGGCGCAGCGAGGTCGCCGGCTCGCGCATCAGCCCGGCGGGAAACCACCACAAGTTGTTCAACGGTATTTGCCCATCAATCAGCACGATGTCCAAATCACGGTGCAATTGCCGATGTTGAAAGCCATCATCGACGAGAATGATATCCGGCGTAAACTTTTCTACCGCCGTGGTCGCGGCGACTTTCTTTTGCTCGTCGACAATAACCGGCACACCAGCGCAAGCCTGTGCGATCAGCAGCGGTTCATCGCCGGCTTCGGCGATGCCGGCGAGAATTTGACGCCCGTCGCTAACCACAACCAATCCGGTTTTCTGCCGGCGATATCCCCGCGCGACCACGGCGACTTTCCAGCCCTGCGCGTGCAAGAGGTTCGCCAACAAAATCGTCAGCGGCGTCTTGCCCGTGCCGCCCGCGCTGAGATTGCCGATACTAATAACCAGCGCCGGAAGTTTGGTGATTTTAAAAATGGCGTGGTCGTAACAGAAATTACGAATAGAAACAATCAGGCGATAAATCCACAGGAGAGGCAGAAGCGGAAGCAATAGAACAGATTTATTGAAAACAACTGTCGGCATATTTTTCCAATTCCATCATCTTGCCCTCGACCAACAATCGAAATTTTTCAAATTCATTGCCCTCGAGATCAGCCGGCACCGCAATCGGCTCGCCGTAAATCGCCAAGGTTTTTGAAAACGGCAGCGGCAGGGTGAAACGATCCCAGCTTTTCTCGAAACGAAAAATCTTCGAGCCGGCAAAAGTTAAAGGCAGAAGATACGCGCCGCTTTTTTGCGCCATGGTGATGGCGCCGGCCTTGAATTGGTGCCGCGGGCCTTTCGGGCCGTCGGGCATGATTGCGCAAATCGTGCCGCGCCGCAGCGCCCGAATCATTTCCACCGTCGCGCGTTGGGCGCCGCGCGTGCTGGAGCCGCGAATCGTACGCACACCGAGCCGATGCAGCGTTTGCGCGATCATTTCGCCGTCGGTGTGCAAGCTTACCATCGCGTGCACGTTCTCGCGGCGATGCACGAAGATCGGAATCAAAATTTTGCCGTGCCAGATGCAAAAAATAAACGGCTTTTTATTCTCACGCAGCCAATCGTAATGCGCGCGGCCGGCGTAACGGATACGGGTAAGATAACCAAGCGCCAAAATCAGCAACCACCCGAGCCGCGTCGCCAGCCAGAAAACGATACGTTTTTTAAGCGGAAGCAGTAGGGCAGCCATTATACTGAAATCCGCAAATGCGACTCTGTTTGCATGAGCCGCTGTTGTTCGCCAAGCTGCAAGGCCAATTCCGCGACACGGCGGCTGGCGCCCGGTTCACCCAGCTTGGTGCGCACTTCGGCCAGCGCATGTTTCACGGTGGCGCGATGCGATTGATCCAGCAAAAATTTTTCTAAAACCGGCGCAACGCGTTCCGGCGCAAAGTCGTGCTGAATAAATTCCGGCGCGATTTTCTTGCCAGCCACAACATTGACGAGACCAATATACGGCAGCTTCACCACCCGTTTGCCAATTTCATACGACAGGCGCGAGATGCGATAAACCACGACCAGCGGCGTGGCAAAACATGCAGTTTCCAAAGTGGCCGTGCCGGAACAGACCAAGCAGGCGCGGCTGTCGCGCATCACTTCATAGGTCGCGTTGGCGACGAGCCGCACGTTTTCAGTTTTGATCCACGTGCGATAAAAAGCTTCCGGTAAATTCGGCGCCATCGCCACGGCAATTTGTAAATCCGGAATGGTGCGCCGCAAGAGATTAGCCGTGGCCAGCATATCTGGCAACAATCGCGTAATTTCTTCACGGCGGCTGCCCGGCAACAAACCAAGTAACGGCGGCACGGTATTGAATTGATATCGGGAGAAAAAAGCTTCCGGGGTTAATTGGGGGCGCAGGCCTTCCAACAACGGATGCCCGACAAATTCGGTGGGAATGCCGGCGGCCTGAAACAGCGCGGTTTCAAAGGGAAAAACCACGGCCATTTGATCAACCACTTTGGCCATTTGCGGAATGCGCTCCGCGTGCCAGGCCCATACTTGCGGTGCAATGTAGTATAAAACTTTCGGCGGCGCCGCACGCCGG
>CAYUVM010000501.1:0-4098 GCA_964447935.1 uncultured Cytophagia bacterium
CGATGCGGCGCTCCGGCAGCGTGCCGCGGTCGCGGTGCACCAGCGCGATGATTTGCAGCATCAACGGATTCACCGCCAGCTCGCGCAGCGCCGGCGTGGTTTCGAGGCGGTGATACAAATCGCCGGCTTTCTGCAGCGCGTGTGTGCGCCAATGCTTGCTGTCTTCATGCACATGCGTTTCCACCGCAGTCAGCCAATTTTCCAAAAACTGTTTGACCTGCGTCAATTGATAGTCTTGAATTTCCAAGCGCAAATAATGGCCGGGCAACACCGCAGCGCCGCGATAACCCGAGAAGCGCGAGGTGACCACCACCGGGCAACGCGGAAACGCGAGATGCGCTTGATGGTGAATCCACTGGCTCACCTGCTGGCGTTTCTCTTCGGTCGGCACTTCGTCGAGGCCGTCCAACAATAAAATCGCTTTGCCATCGCGCAAATACGGCTCAAAAAATTTGGCGTCCAATTTGAGCTGCGGCTTTTCCAGCGGTGTGAGAATGTTTTCGAGCAAAGATTTCTGCGGATCGACGTCACGCAGAAAGAGCAAAATCGGGAGAAATTTTTGCGTGAGATTAAGATTGGTTTTGGCTTTCTCTGTCGCAAAACAGAGCACAAAATATTTCGCCAGCGTGGTTTTGCCGGCGCCGGGGTTGCCGAGAATGACGACGCCGTCATATTTTCGGCCCAGCGCAAATTGCAGCGCTTCCTGCACGGTGACACTGCGATCCGGCATCATCTCACGCGCTGCATTGCCGTCTTCGCGAAAACGCTCGAGTTCCGCCATGTGCGCGTGCAGGGTCACAAAAACTTTTTCGAGCGGAATCGGCACGCGCAGATTGGTTTCAAATCCGGCGACCGGCAGGTGCTGGTGCGTGGCAATGAGGTAACCGAGATAGCGTTGCTTCGCGTCGCTGGGGTCGGTTTCGACTTTGGGTTGGCGTTGCCGCAGTTTTCTCCAAAGCGCCCACGTGCCGCCAATGGCGCCGCCGAGCAAAGCGAGAAATCCCCACAACCCGTCGTGCTCGGTGACCCACTTGATCAAGCTGGAAAATCGATCGGTTGGATTTGCCGCTTTGGTTGAGTCGGGTGAACGAAAACTGGTTGATTCCTTCACCGTATCCGCGGTGGCTGCCTTTTCAGGGACGGCAAGCGAATCCGTGGAAATAAACAGCGAGGCCGCGATGAGAGTGATTTCTAAAATCGTTGCAGAAAGTTTTGGCATGGCGCAGAATCGGTTAAATAACCCATCGATGACGCCTGAAGGCGTTACTACGAACGTTACGACGAACGCCGTCTTTTTTTCTTGCGCCGAGGCTCGTGGCGCGATATATTGAATCAAATTCTATTTTAAAAAACGGAGTGACAAACTTAAGTTTGTCACTCCTGAGCCAATGTGCCAATAACTATTTTGAAAATCAAGATCAAAATGGCTCCGACCATCATTCACTACGCCAAAATGCAAACGCCGCTCGGCAAGCATTTGTGGCTGGCGCAATCCGCGCGCGGCGTGTGCTGGATGGATTTTCGCCTTTCTGAAGAAGCGTTTTTAGCGCGGCTTGCTCGGCGCTGGCCGAATGCTACTTTTGTCAAAAGCGCGAGCGCGCTGCAAAAGCCTATCGCCGAGTTGAACGAATATTTCGCCGGACGGCGCAAAAAATTTACGTTCACATTAGCGCCAGTAGGCACGGCGTTTCAGCAAAAAGTTTGGCAGGCGGTTTATGAAATTCCCTTTGGGCAGGTGACGACGTATCAAGCGATCGCGAAGAAAATTAACAAACCGCAAGCGGTGCGCGCCGTCGGCCATGCCAACGGCCGCAATCCGATCTCCCTGGTGATTCCCTGCCATCGCGTCATCGGCAGCAACGGCGATCTGTGCGGCTACGGCGGTGGAATTGATTTGAAGAGGAAGCTGTTGGAGTTTGAAGGAGCCGAGTTGAAGAAAAGTGCAAAAACTACAATTGCTCACACACTACACGAAAGCCACCGGAATCGAACCACGGACCGGCTGGATAGGTAAGTAAACGAGCCGTACAATGCAAACCATCTTTTGAAATGCGCCAAGACCCACCTCGCAAAACACATTGAGTATGATACCAAGATGATGTGTTCTCATAGCAGTCATCACAATATTCCCAAATATTTCCGGCCATATCCATTAATCCTTCTGGCGTTGCACCAGAAGGATAAGAGCCTACAGGTGTTGTGTATCCTACGTTTTCGTTATAATTCGCACGGGTTTCATCCGGTGGTTCATTTCCCCAGGGATACTTGCGCACACGATTATTTTTTTCTCGGCCAGTAGCAGCCCACTCCCATTCATCCTCAGTCGGTAATCTATAAATATTTTCTCGGCTTTCAACATTTCTTCCTATAAGATGCGTTTTCGGCATTACTCTATTTAGTTCAGTTAGCCAATGGCAGTAGGCTACTGCCGCATAATAGTTTAAACCTACTACTGGTTGGTTATCGTCGTTAAAACGCCTGTCATCATCATAGGATGAACGTAGATCGTCTGCCCATTTTATCATGTTTATACCCAAATAGTTTGTGACTCCTTCGACCAGGTCTTTTCTTGTCATCAAGCTCATAGCAAATTGTTTGAGAGGTAGGTTAAGCATTTCATCATCGTTTATGCTTTTGCCAGATAGATAATCTATAAAACGACGATAGAGCTTGTTTGTAACTGGGTATTTCGAGAAATAAAGCGGACGAATTACAGTTTCTTTACGGGTTACCGAGAATTTAAATGTTCCGCCAGGAACAAGAATGTATTCTGCATTATTTTCGACGGAGTTGAAAATACGTGTCACTCGAATACGTTTTCTGTTTTTGATGACTACTGTGATTGTTTTGATCTTTTCTTCGGCTGGTACTTCACCCAATTTAGCCAGTATGTTTCTCGCTAAATTGGCAATATGTTGATCTTTGTCATCTAAGGCATCTTTTATCGCTACTTTAGCATTTTCGTTACCTATCTTTTCCAAACCAAGTAAGGCATTATATCGCGTTTGAAATCGCTTAGAGTGTCGTAGCGCCTCAACAAATGGTTCTTCAGTCTTAACTACAGATTCATCAATACAGCGCAACATGAAATCGACATCAGCACCGTCGTGCCCTATTTCAAGCAATAAAGCTCGAATAAAATCATCGAAAATCGATGGATTTGTGAGACCTATCGTTAGCAAAGTCAGCTCTCGCCACCAAGCTTTATTAAAGTTTTTTACAAGAAGATCGATTTGATTGGTTTTGCGAATCTCTTCGGCTGCAAGATACTCTTGAAAGCTCTGCTGATGAAAGAAACAAATGTCACTTTTGCCCTTTAAAATGCCGCTACGCTCTTGCCAGCTCTTTAGCAAGTCTTCGCCTTTGATCTCATTTTTAATTTGAAATAATCTTGGTGTGATAAATTCCAAAAGCTCGTGCTTACTCACTTCGCGACGATTTTCTATCGAGTGCATCCATAACGCCACAGGCTGCAAGAGTTGACGCGCCTCAGTGGCCGAGAGCAATACCTTGAAAGTTTTGGCTTTCTCCCAGTTCTCTAAAAGCACATCGACACATTCTTTATAAAGTTCAACACGGCGTTCGGGTAATGTGATGTTACGATTCCGATGTACGAGTACGATGATTTGTAGCATCAGTGGATTCACCGCCAGTTCTCGCAATGCGGGACTGGTTTCGATTCGGCGATACAAATCCCCAGCGGCTAATCTAGCCTGTTGTCGCCAAAAGTCATTGTTTTTATGTAAACGCGTTTCTACCGCCGTCAACCAATTCTCAATAAATTGTTTCACCTGAGATAGGTTATAATCCTGAAGTTCTAGACGCAAATAATTCCCTGGTAATACGGCGCTGCCACGATAGCCGGAAAAGCGGGACGTTACAATCATTGGACAGTCAGAAAAAGCACAGTGAACTTGATGAATCCATTGACTCACTTGCTGTCGTTTCTCGTCGTTCGAAACTTCGTCTAATCCATCTAACAATAGAATTGTTTGATTTTGACGCAAATAGGTCAGGAAGAATTCGTCATCTAATCCAAGATATACTGAAATTCGTGATTTATCTTGACAATAAATATTTTTGATGCGATATTACGAG
>CAYUVM010000502.1:0-4081 GCA_964447935.1 uncultured Cytophagia bacterium
GCCCCCATTCTGTATTTTGATTTGAAAAAAAAAACCTTGCACATTTGAAAGCGGAGTTTATATTGAACAAGAAAAAGCTGATTCGTAAAATGGCCGTTCCGGCGGCGAGCATTTTTACCATTTCCATTATCGTGCTGTTGCTATTCGAAGGTCCGATCGAAAGCCGGATGTATCGAGAGCACGTTGCCAGCCAGGAGGCGCATCTCACGGAATTAACCCAAAAAAACCAAGCTTATCTTGGGGAAATCGCTGGAAAAATTTCGGGGCTTGAGGGCGGAGAAATCAGCGCGAGCCGCGTCGTTGCCGAGCTGCAATCCGAGTTGCTGCGCGAAAATCAAAAAATCGAGCAAGCCAAAAAATATCTGTGGATGTCAAATCAACGCGGTGAATTCATCTTTGGAGTGCCGGTGCAAATTTTTGCGAAATTAAATGCCGGCTTCGAGCAAAACAACGATCTGATCACGCGAGACGGATATTATCGGGATCGCAATGACTTTCTCATGAAGTTGGTTGACAAGCATGAGCGGATTTCTTTTGCCGATCGTGGCTTATCCGAGCAAGAGCGCCAACGGCAAGGCTATTATTATGGCGAACGGGACGGTCAGCTTGATTGGCGATTTTATAAAGAATTCACCGAAGACTATCAGTATGCCCGGCCACTGACATTGATTTTGTCAGCGCCGGTGAGCAACGCTGCAGGCACCGTAACCGGAAGCTTGTTTCTGAAAATTGATGATTCCGCCTATCGTAAAAAATATTTCAGCAGGTATTATGCCTCGCGCGAGAGTATTTATTATCGGCTGCTTGAGCCAATCTTCACCACCCTCGCCGTTCTTTCCGGATTATTCCTCTGGTTTTTGCTGCCGAGTTGGGTGTATATCGACGCCCAGCAGCGCGCCGTGAGCAATCCGGGCGTGTGGGCGTTTATCGCGCTCATCTCGCTCATCTTCGGGCTGGCCATCTATTTAATCACTCGCCCTTCCAGCTTGAAATCGCTGAATTGTCCCAAATGCGAAAACCAAGTCAACGGCGGGGCGTTCTGCCCGCATTGCGGCTTCGATCTTTCCAGCACATATTGCCCGCAATGCCAGTATCCGATCAAAACGGAGTGGGCGTTCTGCCCCAACTGCCGGGCCGGGTTGGCGCAGCAAAAAAATCATGAAGCGTTGCCGCAGTCGATGGCCTCATCGCAACAAGAGGAGGAGTCGTAGTTGTAAAAATTTTTATTTCGTTTCATCAAATAAGATCATGCGATACCCCACGCCGGATTCCGTGAGAAACATTTGCGGTTGGCCGGGATCCAGTTCCAGCTTTTTGCGTAATTGTGTCATGTAAACACGCAGGTATTGGGTTTGCTCCACGTTGTGAGGGCCCCAGACTGCTTTTAAGATTTGGCGATGCGTCAATACTTTGCCGGCATGTTTGATGAACAGCAAGAGCAGGTCGTACTCGAGGGCGGTGAATTTAACCGGCTGTTCGTTGACCTTGACCAGACGGTGCACGAAATCAACATAAAGATGGCCGTTGCGAAATTCGGGGGACTCCGGCGCCGGTTGCGCATGCCGGGTGGCAACGCGGAGCCGCGCCAGTAGTTCGCCCATACCGAAGGGTTTTGTCACATAATCATCCGCGCCGGCATCCAACGCCGCAATCTTATCTTGCTCGGCATCCTGCACCGAGAGCACAATCACCGGCACGGCACTCCATTCACGAATTTTTTCCAGCACTTCAAGGCCGCTGAGATCAGGCAAACCGAGATCGAGAATCACCGTATGCGGACGCGACATCGCAGCCTGCACGATGCCATCCTGTCCAGTCGCGGCCTCGACGACGCGATAGCCGGCGGCTTCCAAACTCACGCGCAGAAAACGGCGGATTTGCGCTTCGTCGTCAATGATCAGGATGACCGGGTGCAGCGTCATGGTTCAGCCTCCTCGATGAGGCGCGGCGCGGTTTCCACCGGCAAGCGAATGATGAACCGCGCCCCTTTGGTCAAACGATTTTCGGCGCTGATCGCGCCGCCATGCGCTTCGACAAATCCCTTCGCGATCGAAAGGCCGAGGCCGGTGCCGCCCGTTTGAGTTTTCGGCACGCGGTAAAATTTATCAAAAATATGTTCGAGGGTTTCGTCCGGAAAGCCCGCGCCTTCATCTTCAATGACGAAAGCCAGTTGTTGATCGATAATTGCGGTGCGAATGGTGATCGTCGTATCCGCCGGCGTGTGTTGCGCCGCATTCAATAAGATATTCGCCAACGCTTGCTCCATCAACACGAAATCCATGCGCACCAACGGCAATTCGGAGGCGAGCTGCAAATGAATTTTGTGATAAGACAGTTCCTTGGCCAGATTGCGCCTCACGACATTGACGAGATCGTTCACCTCACACCATTCCAAATTTAATTTGAGCATGCCGGACTCCAGCCGCGTCATGTCGAGCAGATTTTTCACGAGCCGATTCAAGCGCTGGCCGGCGCTGTAAATATCGCTCACCAGTAGCGTGCGCCTTTCCGGATTTTCGGCGGTGTGATTTTCCATTAAACTTGTCGAGGCGCCGGTGATGGCAGCCAACGGCGTCCGCAATTCGTGCGAGATGGAATTGAGCAGCGTTTTATACAAGCGTTCCGACGCGGCCAGCATATGCGTTTGTTCGGCAGCCAAGCGCAATCTTTCGCGTTCGAGCGCCACGGCAATTTGGTGCAAAAAAGTTTGCAGCAGGCCTTCCTGTTCCAGCGTGAATGGCCGCGACAAAAGCGGAGCGATGCCAATCACGCCCACCACGGCGTCACCGGCCAGCAGCGGATAATAAACGGCTTCGGCAAACGGCAGCGTGTTTGTGCCGCGACCGGCGGGCTGGCGATTTTGATAAACCCACAACGCCACGCTCCATTCTTTCTCGGATTTGGGCGTGAATGTGCTGGCCGGATGCGGCGTTTGGGAAAGTTTGTCCGGTGTTTGCGGCAGAAAACAACCGACGCGGGCATTAAAAGTTACGCCGATTTCATGTTCTGCCGTGCGCATCATCTCGTCGAGCGATTTCGCGCGGTTTAGTTCTTTAGCGAGATTGTAAAGCGCGGTGGCCTGCTGCTCGCGCCGCCACACGGCCAGCTCGCGTCCGCGAATGCGCGCCGTCAGTTCGCCGCCGACCAGCGCGATGATGAAATACATGCCGACCATCAAAGCATCGGCGAATGAAGAAATGTGAAAAGTGTAAAGCGGCGGGATAAAGAAAAAATTCCAAATGAAGGCGCTGAGCGCCGCCGCAACAAAAATGGGGCCGCGTCCCACCAGCAATGCCAGCACCGAAACCGTGAATAACAGAAACATGCCCACGGCGCGATAGTCGATGATGGCCGAAGCCAGATAGCAAAAAATCGAAATCAAAACTACCGCGCTGCAAGCATAGAAATATTGTCGCGGGTTGGATTGAAATAACGGCGCTTGACGTTTGGCGCGTTCGCCGGCGGAAGTGTTACTTTGTACGACGTAAATATCGATGCCACCGCTGTCGGCAATGAGGCGATCGACGAGCGAACCGCCGCGCAACGCCGCCCAAAACGCTTTGGGCGGCGATTTGCCAACGACGATTTGCGTGACATTTTTTTGCTGGGCGAGGCGAATCAGCGCGGCGGCCACCTCTTCATCGACGGTGGTCACCAGCTCCGCGCCCAATTCCCGCGCCAGCGCCATGTTTTGCTTCAAGCGTTTTTCTTCGCTCTCAGTCAGCGCCTGCGAAGTTTTCACATAAGCGGCAATCCACGTCGCTTCCATCGTCGCAGCGATGCGGCGCGTCCAGCGAATAAGCTGCTCGGAGTACGGGCTTGCGCCCACCGCCACCATCAGGCGCTCCTCCGTTTTCCACGGCCCGTCAATGCGATTGGCTTGCATATATTCCTGCAAGTCCATGCCGACACGCTCGGCGGTTTTGCGCAAAACGATTTCGCGCAGCGCAGTAAGGTTGCCCTTGCGGAAAAAATTTTGCAGCGCCGCCGCGGAACGCTCGGAGGTGTAAACCCTGCCTTCGGCCAGACGCTTGAGCAATTCTTCCGGCGGCAAATCGATCAGCTCGATTTCATCGGCGCG